>CAIXZC010000396.1 GCA_903923815.1 uncultured Myxococcales bacterium | reverse complement strand
GGTTGCTGTACCGCCTCGGTCCAGTGCAACGACCGGGACCAGTGCACCCACGACGCCTGCAATCTGGCCACGCTGACCTGCAGCCACGAGCCCATCGCCGGCTGCTGCTACGAGGACTTCGAGTGCGATCAGCGCAAGCCCCACTCCTACCTGTGCCGCAAGGGCTTCTGCTTCTTCGGCATCTGCCGCTACGGGCCCAAGCAGCCGGGCTGCTGCGCCTCCGCCGTGGACTGCGACGACTTCAGCCCCTGCACGACGGACCTTTGCAACGAGGAGGCCGCCACCTGCTATTACGAACCCGTCGCCGGGCCCTGCTGCACGGGGGACTCGGACTGCCCCGAGCACAGTGAATTGTGTATGGAGAACCGCTGCATGCGGGGGCGCTGCCAGGAGGCCTTCAAGCCCGGGTGCTGCCTGACCGTGGCGGACTGTGCCCCGGTGGGAGAGTGCCTGGACCAGAGCTGTGTGGGGAATCGCTGCCGGCAGGTGGCCCAGGAGGGCTGCTGTCTGACCAAGACCGACTGCCCCCTGGACAGCCAGGCCTGCACCACCGAGTACTGCGGCCCCGACAACCTGTGCCAGTGGATCCTGGTGAACAACTGCGTGGTGAGCCTGCCCTGGGTGGAGCCCTTCGTCGCCGGCGCGGATGGCCTGCCCGGCCTGGGATTCAGCGTGGACGACCCGGGCGGGCTGGTGGCGCTTGGGGGCGCCTCCCTGCGCCTGGACGGGGAAGGCGAACTGGGCCCCGACGGCAACCTGGGCGTGAACCTGAGGAGCGCCGGCAAGCTGTGTGTGGTGGGCCCCCGGGTGCGGGAGTACGACCCCCAGATGGGCCTCACGGTGCAGTTCGACCTGGCTGTGACCAGCAGCCTAAGCCGGGTTGGCCTGGAGGTCCTGCGGCAGGATGGGGAGACGCGCACCAGTCTGTGGAAGCGCGAGGGGCCGGACTGGTCTGGTACGGGCACGGTGGCCTTCAAGGCGGGGCAGGATCTGTTCCGGCTGGTGTTCTGCTTCTCCCAGTCCCAGGAAGGGGTGGGGGACTTCTCCTTGGACAACGTGGTCCTGGGTCGAGGGGAGGCGCCGCGCTGGTTGGAGGTCTACGAGGCCCTGTCCGTGCAGCCCGGGACCTTCCGGTCGGTGCAGTTCTCGGCGCAGGCGTCCTTCTCGCGGTTCCGGGGGCTGTCCTTCAACCTGCGGCAGGCGCCCTTGTTTGCTGCCCTTGGGACCTCCAAGTTCGTGGACCTGTCCAAACGTTTCCTGGTCCAGCTCATCCTGACCCCGGCGGCCAATCAGCCCCTGCAGGTGTTTGAGCAGGTGGGGCTGGAGGTCACGGACGGCCTCTTCACGGACCGGGCCGAACTGGACATTGAGGTGACCCTCCAGTCCTGCCTCACGAACTGGGACTGTGACGACTGGAAGCCCTGCACCTTGGACCGTTGTACCACTGGCGGCTGCGTCCATCTGTTCCTGGAGCCCTGTTGTGGCAACGGCCGCCTGGAGGGTCAGGAGACCTGCGACGACGGCGGGCGCCTGGAGGGGGACGGCTGCAGTCCGACCTGTGGTCTGGAGGACAACGACGGGGATGGTTTCCCGGACTACCTGGACAACTGCCCGCCCACGGCCAATCCCAGCCAGACAGACTCGGATGGGGACGGCGTGGGGGACCCCTGCGACCGGGACCGGGACGGCGACCGTATCCCCGATCTTCAGGACAACTGCCCCACCGTCGCCAACCCCACCCAGGGGGATCTGGACGCCGACGGCTTTGGCGATGCCTGCGACCCGGACGACGACGACGATGGGGTGCCCGACCCCTTGGACAACTGCCCCCGGGAGGTCAACCCGGAACAGATCAACACGGACGTCGACGGGTTTGGCGACGCCTGCGACGGTGACGATGACAACGATGGCGTGGGCGACACCCAGGACAACTGTCCCTTCCTGGCCAACGCCGGCCAGGCGAACATGGACGGCGATGACCTTGGGGATGCCTGCGACGACGACGCGGATGGCGACGGGTTCCCGGCCTCGGACGACTGCCTGGACACCGATCCCATCATCCACCCCCGCTGGGCGGTGGTGCAGGGGGCCCCGGAGGCCACCTGGAGGTTGTTCCCGACCTTGGCGCTGGGGCAGGGGCAGACGTTGTTCCAGGCCAGCCCCGACGGCGTGCTGGAACGACGGATCTACGAGGCAGCAGTGGACAACCCGCGGCACCCCGAGCCCTGGGGTTTCGCCCACGAGGACGGCGCCTTGCCGGTCTTCGTTGGGGCCCAGGGCGTGCTGCTGCTGGAATCCTCGGGGCGCTTGGTGCTGTTGGACCCCTTGGGCAACCCGCGCCTCTTCGGCGAGGGGGTGTCTTCGGCCCCGGAGGCGGTCCAGATGGGCACGACCCTCTTCTGGGTGAAGGGCAGCGGAGCGGGCGCAGAGATCTGGTCCTACAACGGCCTCTTCCAGGAACGGCTGACCGCCGACACCTTTGCCCAAAGCGCCCTCATGGCTGATGACAGCCGCCTGGTCTTCGAGGGTGGGGGCGAGGTCTGGCTTTTTGACGGTCAGATGCTGTTCAGCCTCAGCCCTTCCGGTGTCTTCGACGAGGACCCCTACCTGGCTGGCAATCAGGTGGCCTATCTGCGCCGGTCGGGGCACGCCGGCACGGGAGAGATCGTGGTGGCCGATCTGGCCGTCGGCACGGAGCGCCTGCTCACCGCCGATGCCGTGGAGGACCGCCTGCCCGTTCTGGGGGATCGTGGGGTCGCCTGGGTGCGGGCGAAGGGTACCAAGCAAGTCCTGGTCCTGGAGGCAGTGGCTGGCGGCGGCTTCGTGGAAATGGGGCCCTACTTCGACGAACTGCAGCGCCCCTTGATGGGGCCGGGCTTCATTGCCTTGGCTGGGCGCATCGGCGACGCCCTGGAGTTGCACGCCTTTGACGGCAACCAGTTCTCGCGTCTGGCCGGCCCCCTGCCCCTGGATACGGTGGTGCGGCTTTACGACGGCCGGCTTCACTGGGTGGAGAACGACCGTCTGCACCAGGCCCGGCTGGTCTGCGCCGCCAGCTTTGACAGCGACAAGGACGGGGACCCAGCCGAGCAGTTCGGCGGTGGGGACTGCCTGGATGATGACCCGTCGGTCAGGTCCGTGGCCCAGCTCATTGACCTTGGCGGCGGCGGCCTGACGGACAGCTCCGGCCTAAGCGCCTACGGTGGCTGGGCGGCCTGGCAGGCCTTTGACGGCAAGGACTTCGAGATCTTCTACTACGACGGCCGGGGGCTGCTGCGGCTTTCAAACAACCACGTGGATGACGTCGAGCCTTCGGTTCACTCGGGGGTCATCGCCTGGACCAGCCAGTCGGAAGATGACAGTCAGATCTGGCGTTTTGATGGCAAGAACCTGGGGCCGGTGGATGGGTCCGAGGGGGGCTCTCACCCTGTGGTCTTCGGTGACTGGCTGGCCTGGCAGCGGCAGGCTCCCGCCGGGCTGGAGTTGTGGCTGCGCCTCCCCGATGGGCAGACCAGGAAGATCAACCAGGGACCCCTGACCAACGCCCACTGGCGCTTCTCGTTGCCCTACGTGGTGTTCAACGAACTGGTGTCAGGCAGCTCCCGGGTGCGCAGCTACGACGTCCTCACCGAGAAGACCACGACCCTGGGCGACACCGTGTTCCCAAGCTTTGCCCCCGACACCCACGGCGGCTGGGTCTCCTGGATGCGCAGCGTCTCCGGGGCCGCCGATCTGGTGTTATGGCGCGCCGGGGCCAGCAGCCGCGTCAGTGCGTCGGGCGAGAACCTGGCCAGCTACCGCCTGTGGAATGGTCGCGCCCTGTGGACGACCCTGGGGACCAGCCCCAAGCTGCGCCTTTGGAACGGGGTGGCCCGCAGCACCCTGGCGGAGGCGGCAACCCTGGCCAGTCCCGTCATCGGTGACGGCCTGGAGGCCTGGGTCCAGGGCAGCGGCACCAGCGCGGAGTTGTACGTGCGCCGCGAGGGTCACGCCAGCCGGGTGACCTTTGACGCCGTGGAGGACGCCAGCCCCGCCGTGGGTCGGGACCTGGTGGCCTGGCTTCATGGTGGTGATGTCTGGGTGTACCGGGTGGCCTGCGGCGAGGACCTGGACAGGGACGCCGTGAAGGACGCCCAGGACAACTGCCCCGGCATCTACAACCCCAACCAGGAGGACTTCGATGGGGATGCCCAGGGGGACCTGTGCGACCCGGACGATGACGGCGACGGGGTGGGGGACTTCGCCGACAACTGCCCCTACAACGCCAACCCTGCGCAGGAGGACACCGACGCCGATGGCCTGGGGGATATCTGCGACCCCGACGGCGACGGTGACGGATGGCTGGCCCCATCCTTCGGTGGCAACGACTGCAACGACCGGGACGCCCTGGCCTTCCCCACCTACAGCCTCTCGGTCATCGCGGCGGGCTCCACGGACAACCGCAACCCCGATGTGGACAGCGGCGTGGTGGTCTTCGACGGGCAGAAGGGCGCCCGCCACGAGGTCTTCCGCCTGCGGGACGGCACCGTGGTCCCCCTGGCCTCCCCCTTTGCGGACAATCGCAACCCCAGAATCGCCAATGGCATGGTGGTCTGGGAGGGCTTCGATGGCCTTGACACGGAGATCATGTTCTCCGATCAGGGCTCGGTCCTGCGCCTCACGGACAACGACCTGGAGGACCGCCGCCCGGTGCCCGGGACCTTCGGTGTGGTCTGGTACGGCTTCGATGGGCAGGACTACGAGATCTTCCGCTACGCCCAGGCCCAGGTCACCCAGTTGACCTTGAACAAGACCAACGACTACCACCCCGTGCCCGTGTCCGCGGACACAGTCCTCTTCCGCAGCTTCGACGGCCACGACTACGAGATCTTCGCCTGGCGCAGCTCCACCATTGTCCAGCTCACGGACAACGACTTCGACGAGGACCTCCCCGTGGCCGCTGGGGGCTGGGCCGCCTGGGCAGGCTTCGACGGCCAGGACATGGAGGTCTACGTGTGGGACGGCAGCACCGTGCGGCAACTGTCCAACAACGATCGCCAGGACGCTGACCCGGACCTCTCCGGCGGCCGCGTGGTGTGGCGCCAGTTCGACGGCCAGGACTACGAGATAGTCCTGTGGACCGGCAACTCCTCCGTGCTGCTGACCAACAACGACACGGATGAGGGCCCCCCCCGCATCAGCGGCACCCGGGTCGTCTTCCAGGGACGCGACAGCCCCTCCGGCGACTGGGACGTCAGGTTGTATGTGGGCGGCAAGACCACCAACCTCTCCCTCCCGGGGGTGTCCGACCTGGGCCCCCGCATCAGCGGCACCCGGGTGGTCTGGCGCTGCGGCCAGGACATCTGCCTCGCCGACGAGTTGTGTCAGTAAGGCGGCCTGGGGCTTTGCTTTTTGACCCGCGTCCCCGGCCGTGATAGAAACCCTCTGGCGTCCCTGTCTTCAGGAGGTTCCCATGCGTCTTTCCGTGTCCGTTCTTGCCCTGCTGGCGCTGCTTTCCTGGTCCCTGCCCGCCGCTGCCACCGACACCCGCGTCCAGTCCATGGGCGGCGGCTCTCTGTACCACTCCCTGGTGGACGAGGCCTCCATGCTGCTGTACCCGTCCACCATCCCGCTGTTTGGCGACAGCGCCTGGCTGGAGGGCGGGACCCAGTGGCCCGGCACCGACCCGAACGCCGCCACCAACGGCGTCGTCCCCTACCAGGCCGGCGGCTCCACCGTCATCGACTTGACCGGCCAGGACTTCGTGGGCTTCTCCGGGGGCTCCTGGGCCCGCCACGTGGGCGCCACCACCCTGGAGCTGGCCTTCAAGCGCTGGCCCGAACTCAGCGCCGCCTCCCTCAAGCTGACCGACGACGATCAGGCCGCCCTGTTCACCGGCGACACCGCCATCAACAACGCCGCCAACTGGGGCAGCCTCTTCTACGCCCGCAAGCAGGGCCCCGCGCGCTTCGGCGCCGTGGTCACCATCTGGAACGACACCACCGAGCACAGCACCGCCGGCAAGGCTGACCGCCGTCTGGGCGGAACCCTGGTGGACGGGCGCCTGGGCGCTGGTTACGACTTCGGCGGCGACAACAGCTTCGACGCCGCCCTGGGCGTGCAGATCGGCACCTACAAGGACGACACCCTGAACCCCGACGGCAAGCTGGGCACCCGCCTCATGGCGGACACCTCCTGGGGCGTGAACCTGGACGCCCGCGGGCGCTTCAAGGCCTTCAAGGGCAACCACCTGGTGCCCTGGTTCCAGATGGATTTCGGCGGCGAGGGCGTGGCCTGGAACACCACCGACGCCGACGCACCGGCCTACCGCGCCAGCAGCTTCGGGGCCGCCGCGGGCCTGGATCTGGTCATCCAACCCCTGGAGCGCTTCTTCATCATCCCCGGCCTGGGCCTGGAATACGAAATGCTGAAGATTGACGGTGTGGGTACGGCGGGGGCTTCGGGGGTGGTGGACTACAGCGCCCTGGCCCTGCCCTCCTTCGGCCTTGGCGTCGAGGCCCCGCTTAGCGACTGGTTCGTGCTGCGCTTCGGCGCGCGGCGCTCCGTGGTGTTCACCAGCCTGGAGGAGAGCGGCGTCAAGACGACCACGCTGACCTCCGAGAACACCATCAAGACGGGCTTCGGCCTGCGCTTCAAGTCCGTCACCATGGACTTCCTGCTGGACCCCACCTTCTGGAGCAACGGGCCCTACGCCCTGTCCGGCAAGCCCATGGCCAACGACGCCTTCGCCTCCTTCGCCCTCAAGGCCACCTGGTAGGGACACAACATCATGCCCAGGCTTCTTCGTCTGCCCCTCGTGTGGGTGCTTTTCGTGGTCACGTTGGCGTCTCTGTACCTGAAGTTCGCGGTGCTCGGCCTCTTCGGAGAGCCGGGGCGGCGCACGGCGGTGCGGGTGGCCCGCGTCTGGGACCGCTTGTTCCTGTGGGTCTCCGGCGTGCGCCTCCAGGTTGAGGGCCTGGAGAACCTGCCCCAGGGCACGGCCGTCTACATGGTGAACCACCGCAGCAACCTGGACCCCCTGGTCTTCGTGGCGGCCGTCCCCGTGGACACCACCTTCATGGTCAAGAAGGGCCTCATGAAGCTGCCCGTCATCGGCATGTTGCTGCGGGTGGTCAAGTGCATCCCCCTGGAGCGCAAGGGCGACGGCAGTGACCGCGACAAGGTGGAGCTGGCCGTCCGAAGCGTGGAGTCCGGCCGCACCCTGGCCCTCTTCCCCGAGGGCACCCGCAGCCGCGACGACTCCTTCCTGCCCTTCAAGAAGGGTGGGGCGCTGATAGCCATTCGCACAGGCCGCCCCGTGGTGCCCGTGGCCCTCAGTGGCACCAACGGCCTCATGCCCAAGGACGCCAAGATGCTGCGCCCCGGCCTGGTCGTGGTGCGGGTCCTGCCCCCCATAGAAACCAAGGGCCTGACCCTGGACCAGCGCGACGAACTGACCGAAAAGGTCCTCCAGGCCATCAAGTCAGCCTACATCCCCGCCGCCGAGCTGCAGAAGTAACCCAACCAACCCCGCCAATCGGTCGCGGCCGCCTCTGGTCGCTCGCTCTCCGGGCAGCCCCATTGTCGACAAGCGCCAATGGGGCCTCCTCCGCGCTCCCGCCAGCGGCCGCTTGTCGTTGTGGTTGCCTACATCAACGAATCCGAACCCCTTGCACAACCGAACCACGCTACCGCTGGAGCGGCGCGCCTGATGGACGCCAAGGACGGCAAGGACCGCAAGGACGATAAGGACGTCAAGGACGGGTGGGGGCGCGCAAGGACTTCAAGGACGGGCAGCCAGCGCCGCATCTGCCTCTGGTTCCTTCCCCCGCCCGGGGGAAGGTGGCGCGTAGCGCCGGATGAGGGGTTTCGTGGCTACCGGTACCTTGTGCCAGGGCATCAAGCTATCCAGAAAATGAAAGCGACCGGAACCGGTACCCCTCAGCTCACCGTCTCGGTCACCAGGTTGTCCAGGGCGATGTTCTCCAGGCTGGAAAGCTGGGGCAGGTGGGCCTCTATCTGGCGCAGGATCTGGGCCTTGGACTTGGTGGCGGGGTGGGTGGGGGCGAACAGCTGGCAGCAGTCGTCGGCGGGCAGGATGGACAGCTCGAAGGTGCCTATCTTCCTGGCGATGATGACCGTCTCTTCCTTGTCGAAGCCCACCAGGGGCCGCAGCACGGGCAGGCCCGAGGCCTCCTCCACCGCGCCCATGTTCTCCATGGTCTGGCTGGCCACCTGCCCCAGGCTCTCGCCGGTCACCAGCGCGCCCGCCTTGCGGCGCCCCGCCAGGGCCGTGGCGATGCGCATCATGGAGCGCCGGTAGGCCAGCACCAGATACTCCGCCGGAATCATGTCCCGCAGGTACTCCTGGATGGGCGTGAAGGGGGCCGTGTGGACGGTCATGGGGCCGTGGTAGTAGGCCACCCGCCGGGCCAGCGCCAGGACCTTGTCCCGGGCCGCATCCGACGTGTAGGGGTAGGAGTGGAAGTACAGCGCGTCCAGGGCGCAGCCCCGCTTGGCCATCATGTAGGCCGCCACGGGCGAGTCGATGCCGCCGGACAGCAGCACAATGGCGCGCCCCGAGCTGCCCACGGGCAGGCCCCCGGGGGCCGCCATGGTGTCCAGGAAGATGAAGGTGCGGTCCCGGTGGACCTCCAGGGAGATGACCAGATGGGGCTCCGTCATCTTCACCGCCAGGTTGAAGCGCGTGGCCACCTTGGCGCCCAGCGAACGATTCAGCTCCATGCTGTTGAAGGGCAGGGCCTTGTAGGACCGGGAGCAGGCCACCTTGAAGGTCGCCGCGTGGTTCCGGGCCAGCCAGGACTCGGCCAACTGCATGGCCCGCTCCTCAATGACCTCCCGCTCCGAGGCGCACACCGCCGCGGGGCTCACGGACACCAACCCGAAGGTGCTGGCCATGGCCTTGGACAGCGTGGCCGCCCGCTCCTCATCCATGGGAATGGTGGACTCCAGGATGAAGCGCCCGTGGACCCCTGTGAGGTTCACATGGTCCAACCCCAGGGTCTTCTGCCGCAGGTTCTCCCGCAGCCGATTGATGAACAGGTTGCGGTTGCCCTTCTTGAGGAACAGCTCGCCATATCTGATGAGGATTGCGTCAAACATGCACACTCCTTCAAAGCACAGTGTCCAGGGCCCCTTGGCCGTGGTGGCGGCAACCCGCAGGCCGCCGCTCAGGTCTTCTTCAGCAGCACCTGGGCGGCCTCGGCCAACGCCAGCGCGGCCCGGTCCATCTCTTCTTCCGTATTGGTCCAGGAGGGACACAGCCTTACAAACGCCTGCAGTCCCCCGGGCAGGCCCAGGGCCTCCAGCACGCTGCTGAGGCGATTGGCGGTGGAGTGGCACGCCGACCCCGACGAGGCCAGCACCCCGCGCTCCTCCAGGAAGTGCAGCAGATTCTGGGACAGGATGCCGGGAATTCGAAAGCTCACGTGCCCCGGCACCCGGGCCGTGGGGCTGCCCGTAAGCTGGGCCTGGGGCAGCGCTGTCTCAACCGCCTGCCGCAGCCGCAGGGCCAGACGCTCCAACGTAGCGCTGTGCGGGGCCAGGTTCTGCTGGGCCAGCTCCGCCGCGGTCACGAAGCCTGCAATGGCGGGCAGGTTGTGGGTGCCCCCCCGCAGCCCCCCCTCCTGCTTGCCGCCAGTCAGCACCGGCCGCAGGGACAGACCCTTGCGCACATACAACGCCCCGGCACCTTTGGGCCCCCGAATCTTGTGGGAGGACAGACTAAGCAGATCCACGTTGCGCCCCAGGGGCAGGGCCGTCTTACCGAAGCTTTGCACCGCATCGCAGTGGACCAGGCACTGGGGCTGGAGGCGCTTCACCAGGGCCGCCAGCCGGGCCACGGGTTGCAGGGTGCCAATCTCGCTGTTGGCGTGCTGAAGGGACACCAGCCTCGTCTCCGTCTCCAGCAGGCGGGCCAGGACGTCCTCCCGCACCAGCCCCTGGGCGTCCACCGGGATTAGCTCCACAGTCAGGCCCTCATCCCGAAGGCGCAGGGCCGTGTCCAGCACCGCCGGGTGCTCGATGGCGCTGACCAGCAGGCGGCTGCCCTTCCGCGCCAGCCCTCGCAGGGCCAGCACGTCGGCCTCCGTCCCTCCCGAACAGAACACCAGCTCCGAGGCCTCGCAGCCCAGCGCCGTCGCCAGCCGCCGCCGGCAGTCCTCCAGGTAGCGCCCCGCCTCCAGCCCCGCCAGATGGGGCGACGAGGGGTTGGCCCAGTAGCGCTGCTGCACCAGGGTCAGCTCCGCCAGGGCCTCGGCACAGGGCTCCGTGGTGGCGGCGTTGTCCAGGTAGAGGAGCTGGCTCATGGGGCCTGTCAACGGAACAGGTCCGAGCAGGATTGGTCGGTGTGGATGCGCTTGATGGCGTCAGCGAACTGGTCGGCCACGGACAGGATGTGCAGCTTGTCGGTCTTCTTGTGGGCCACGGGCACGGTATCGCAGACCACAATCTCGTCGAACTCGGAGTTGGTCAGCTTGATGTGCGCGTTGCTGGACAGCACGCCGTGGACGGCCGCGGCAGACACCGACAGGGCGCCGTTGCGCTTCAGGAAGGTCATGGCCTCCATCAGGGTGCCGCCGGTGGCGATCTCGTCGTCGATGATCAGGCAGTGCTTGTCCCGCACGTCCCCGATGAGGTTGGTGGCCTTGGCCTTGTCGTCGTTGCCGTAGCGGCGCTTGTCCACGATGGCCATGGGCAGGTCCAGGCGGGCGGCGTAGCGGGCCAGTTCCTTGGCCTCGCCGGCGTCACCGGCCACCAGCACGTGGTTGGCCAGGTCGCGCTTGCGGTAGTAGTCGCAGATGACGGGGGCCGCGATGAGCTGGTCCACCGGCTTGTGGAAGAAGCCCGTGATCTGGGGCGCGTGGAGGTCCGTGGTGAGGAACCGGTGGGCGCCCGCCTGCTCGTACAGGTCGGCCATCAGCCGCGCGGTGATGGACACCCGGGGCTGGTCCTTCTTGTCACTGCGGGAGTAGGGGAAGTAGGGGAGGACCGCCGTGATCCGGGCCGCCGAGGAGCTGGCCAGGGCGTCAATCATGATCAGGGACTCCAGGATGTTGTCGCTTACCGGCGGCGCCATGGTCTGGATGACGAACACGTCCGCGCCCCGGACGCTCTCCAGGATGCGCACCATGATGTTCTCGTTGGAGAAGCGCAGACACTCGACCTTGCCCAGGGGCACGCCCACGCCATCGGCCACAGCCTGGGCAAAGGCCGGATGGGAAGAGCCCGCGAAGATCTTCAACTTGCCGTAGTTCATGCCGCTACCTCCAGGTTCAAGCCGCGGCGAGTATAGATCCCGGCCGAAATTAGTCAATGCACAGCCCTGCGGCCTCCCGCAGGCCGGGGACGCCTCGGCACAGGGCGCCCAGCAGGTAGTGGGACCCGAAGCACAGCAGGGTCTCCACCGCCGGGTCCGCCAGCAGCCGCTGGAAGGCCTCCACGGGGTCCTGGTGGGCGGCGCCCCGCACCCCCGCGGGCAGCCCCGCCACCAGGGCCTCGGGGGCGTGGTGGGCGTGGTCCGGGATGGGGCAGAAGTTCAGGGCCGCCCCCAGGCGCGCAAGCTGGTCCAGCACGGGGGCCGGCTCCTTGGTGGCCAGCAGGCCCGTAAGCACCGCGTCGGGCACCAGCGCCTCTTCCAGCAGGGCCTCTGTCAGGGCCGCCGCGGCGTGGCCGTTGTGGCCCGCATCCAGGATGATCTGTTTGCCCCCGAAGGGCAGCACCTGCAGGCGCCCCGCCTTGCTGGCCATCGCCAGGCCTTCCTCCAGGGCCCGCGTCGGCAGCGCCGGCAGCAACCCCTGCTGCACGGACAGGCCCAGGGCCGCCAGGGCCGCCGAGGCATTGGTCACCTGGAACCTTCCCCGCAGCCCCAACCGCACCCGGTCCACCCCCGCGTCCCCCTGCCGGTAGGAGAACAGCCCGTCCTGATCGCGCCTTGCCTGGAAGTCCCGGCCCGCCACCCACAGGGGCGCCGGCCCCAGGGCCTCCAGATCCCGCGCAATCAGCGCCGCCGCCTGGGGCGACTGGGCCGCCACCACCCCCGGCAGGCCCCGGCGGAACAGCGGCGTCTTCTCTGACACGATGTCCTCCAGCGCATTGCCAAGGATGTCACAGTGGTCCAGGTCCACGGGTGTCAGCACCGTCAGTTGCGGCGCCAGGGCGTTCACCGCGTCCAGGCGGCCCCCCAGCCCGACCTCCAGGATGGAGACCTGCACCCGCGCCAGGGATAGGCAGCGCGCGCCCACCACCGTGATCCATTCGAAGCCCGTGAGGGTGACGTTGCAGGCGGCCTCAGCGGTGGCCGTGTCGGTGATGGCCTGTTGCAGCAGGGCGGGGTCGGCGTTGCGGCCATCCACCTGGATGCGCTCCTGGGCGCTGTAGATATGGGGCGAGGTGTAGTGGCCCGTGCGGTACCCGGCCCGGCGCAGCATGCTGTCCAGAAAGGTGCAGGTGGAACCCTTGCCGTTGGTACCCCCCACCACCAGCCGCAACCCCAAGCCGTCATCGGGCAACCCCAGGTACCCCAGGACCTTGTCCATTCGCTCCAGTCCACGCTGGATCCCAAGGACCCAACGGCGGGCAAGTTCGGCTGTCAAAAAATCGTCCATTTGCGCGAAATCCTTGGTTAGTTCAGGGCTTGGCCCAGGGGGCAAAGAAAGTTTTCCACAGAGTGAAAAAAAAGGGTATTGACACTGTCAAATTTCCCTCTTTGCCAAGCAAAAACAGTCAGTTGCAGCCGTTTCACCGGGGGCTCGCATATGTGGAAAACCTGTGGACGCTTTTGCCCCCGACCCGGGCGTCGCGGACGGGAACGGCTTGGCTGCAAGGTTCGGTAATGTCTGGCATCTTGATCCACCCCCGGATCGGGCTCGCTCAGCCCATGAAGGCCGAGGTCGCCTTGTCGGTCCCCAGCAGGATGAGGATGTCCCCGGCCTCAATGCGATCGGCCCCAGCGGGCATCTCGTTGATGGTCTCCAGAAGGCGCCCGTCGGGGCCCATGGTGCCCCTGCGGATGGCGATGATGTTCAGGCGGTAGCGGTTGCGAAAGTCGCTCTCCATGAGGGTCTTGCCGACCAGTTCCTTGGGGGCCGTGACCTCAATGATTCGGTGCTTGGTGTCCAGGCTCAGGAAGGTCTGAAGGCCGGGGATCAGCAGCCTCGCGGCAAGCTGCATGGAGACCTCCTTCTCGGGGCGGACGATCTCCGTGGCGCCCACGGCGCGCAGCACCTGCTCGTGCATGTCCGACGAGGCCCGGGCGATGATCCGGGGCACGTGGAGGCGCTTCAAGATGGCGGTGGTCAGGACGGAGGCGGCGAAGTCCTCGCCGATGGTCACCACGGCCACCTCCAGG
>CAIXZC010000395.1 GCA_903923815.1 uncultured Myxococcales bacterium | reverse complement strand
TGATGGGCCGCTGACACTTCATACCCAGACAGTCCAACAGGATTTCATTTGGCATGGTGACTATCCTCCCGGCGTGTTTATAGCAGGCGGACCGTGTCGGTCAAAAAACCGAGGAAATGGCGCACTCTTTGACGCGGCGTGCCACGAGGTGCTACCTTCAGCACCGTATGGCGTGACCGTCTTGGAGGTGCTCCTTGTGGTCCAAACCGATTCCCGTTGCTGCACTGTTGGTGGCGCTGTTTGCTGTGGGGGGCTGCGGGGGCAGTAGCACCGCCGCGTACGAGACCATCCCCGAGGGCCAGGAGGGCGGCCCCTGCATGCAGGGTCAGCGCTGCTTTGACAGCCTCACCTGCAAGGCTGGTGTGTGCACCCAAGCCTGGGCGTGGGACCTGGGGGGCGTGGACGGCAGCGACCTCGGCGGGTCCTACGGTGACAACGGCGGGCAGTCCCAGGGCGATGCTCAGGGCGACGGGCAGGGGACGGAGGACGGCAGCGTCCCCGAGGACGGCGTCCAGCCCGACCCCGACACCGCGGAAGGCCCCGATACGGGGGACCAACCAGATACCTTGGAAGGCTCCGATGCAGGCCTGGACACCCAGCCCGACACCCAGCCCGACGTCGGCTGCGTTCCCGTCAGCCATGACTCGGCCAAGTGCCGCCAGGGCGATCTGTGGTGGTACGACAGTTGCGGCAACCCCGAGGAGGTAAAGGAGTTCTGCCCAGGCCTTTGCGACGTGGGCAAGTGCGTGGATGTGTGCGGCGACGAGTGCGGCCTGGGCGACACGGGCTGCAACGGCGACCTGCAGCGCTGGTATTGCGGCGAGGCGGGCGACGGCGACACCTGCAAGGACAAGCTGTACGAGACCTGCGACGGCGGCACGGCCTGTCAGGCCGGGGCCTGCAAGATCACCTGCACCAACGACTGCAACCTGGGGAACCTGGGCTGCGATGGCGTGGACACCCGCTGGTACTGCGGCGAGGAGGGCGATGGCGACCCCTGCCGGGACCGCATCTACGAGGGCTGCGACTGGGGCACCGAGTGCAGCGGCGGGCAATGCCTGCCCACCTGCGACGACGAGTGCAACGCAGGCGAGAAGGGCTGCGATGATGACGAGACCCGTTGGTACTGCGGCGAGGCCGGCGACGGTGACGACTGCCGGGACATCGTCTACGCCTCCTGCACCAACACCCAGGTCTGCGACAACGGCGACTGCCTGACCTGCACCAAGCACGACTACCAGGACTGCATCTTCAACACGGTGGTCTGGTTCGACTGCAAGGGCGTGTCCAACGACACGGTGAAGGACTGCGGGCTGTGCAGCTGCGCCAGTGCCCAGTGCAAGTGCGGCCCCAGCGAGGTGGTCATCGACAGCCACGACGGCTCGGGCTGGTCCATGGGCTCGCCAAGCGACTCCATCTTCAAGGCCTCCGACCACACGGACGGCAGCCCCGACGGCTGGTTCAACACCAAGGGCTACAACGCCAACATCCGCTACACACCCAACTTCGGCGGCGACGGCACCTATGGGCGCTGGAAGACCACCCAGACCCTCACCGGGACCTACAAGGTCTACTACCACGTGCCGAACCCCGACTCCTACGACCCCTACCTGGGCTTGTACACCGTCAAGGAGTGGATCCGCTGCTCCAGCGTCAAGTACTGGGTCAAGACCAAGGACAACCAAAGCGGCGACGGTCTGGGGGTGACGGCCTCCCAGTCCACCCCCGGCTGGAACCTGCTGGGCACCTACAACTTCCAGAACACCTTTGGGGACGTCATCCTCAAGGACTACAACTCCTCCCCCTCCAAGTGCGCCGTGGCCTTCGACGCCATCAAGTGGGTGCTGCAGGCACCTTGACGCCCCTACAACAAGGAATGCCCCATGCCTGAGAACTTCGAGCTGCTGGATGCGTGGTTTCGCGCTGCCAATTATCTGTCCGTCGGGCAGATCTACCTTTATGACAATCCCCTGCTGCGGCGACCCCTGGTCAAGGAAGACATCAAGCCGCGGCTGCTTGGCCACTGGGGCACGACTCCGGGGCTGAACTTCGTCTACACCCACATGAACCGGCTGATTGTGCAGCACGACCTGGACGCCATCTTCGTGGCGGGCCCGGGACATGGCGGCCCCTGCCCGGTGGCCCAGACCTGGCTGGAGGGACGCTACAGCGAGGTCTACCCCCACATCTCGCGGGACGAAGCGGGCCTGAAGGCCCTGTTCCGGCAGTTCTCCTTCCCCGGCGGCATCCCCAGCCATGTGGCCCCCGAGACCCCCGGCAGCATCCACGAGGGTGGCGAACTTGGCTACGCCCTGCTGCATGCCTACGGCGCGGCCTTTGACAACCCCGACCTGTGGGTCTGCTGCGTGGTGGGCGATGGGGAGGCGGAGACGGGGCCCCTGGCGGCAAGCTGGCACTCCAACAAGTTTGTGAACCCGCTGACGGACGGTGTGGTGCTGCCCGTGTTGCACCTGAACGGCTTCAAGATCGCCAACCCCACGGTGCTGGACCGCCTGGAGCCGGGGGAGCTGGAGGAGCTGATGCGGGGCTACGGCCACCAGCCCATCCTGGTGGAGGGCCACGAGCCCCTGGACATGCACCGCAAGATGGCCGCCGCCATGGACAAGGCCTGGAAGCTGATCAAGGGCATCAAGGCTGACGCCCGGAAGGGGACCCTCAAGGGACGGCCCCGCTGGCCCATGCTGATCCTGCGGACCCCCAAGGGTTGGACGGGTCCGGCCGTGGTGGATGGCAAGAAGGTGGAGGGCAGCTTCCGCAGTCATCAGGTGCCCCTGGCCGAGGTGCGCGAGAAGCCCGCCCATCTGGCCCAGCTTGAGGCCTGGCTGCGCAGCTATCGCCCCGAGGAGCTGTTCACCGAGACGGGCGACCTGCGGCCCGAGATTGCCGCCCTGGCGCCCAAGGGCAACCGGCGCATGGGGGCCAATCCCCACACCAACGGGGGGCTGCTGCTGAAGGACCTGAGGATGCCGGACTTCCGGCAGTTCGCTGTGCCCGTGGAGCCCCGTGGCCAGACCCGCACCGAGTGTACGCGGGTGCTGGGGACCTTCCTGCGGGAGGTCATGCGGGCCAACCTGCCGGACGCCAACTTCCGGGTCTTCGGGCCCGACGAGACGGCCTCCAACCGCCTGGGCGCCATCTTCGAGGTGACGGACCGCCGCTTCAACGGGCGCATCGAGCCGGACGACGACCATGTCTCCCCCGACGGCCGCGTCATGGAGGTCCTGTCCGAGCACCTTTGCCAGGGGTGGCTGGAGGGCTACCTGCTGACCGGGCGCCACGGCTTCTTCTCGTCCTACGAGGCCTTCATCCACATCGTGGACTCCATGTTCAACCAGCACGCCAAGTGGCTGAAGACCACCCGGCACATCCCCTGGCGGCGGCCCATCGCCTCCTTGAACTACCTGCTGAGCTCCCATGTGTGGCGGCAGGACCACAACGGCTTCTCCCATCAGGACCCGGGCTTCATAGACCATGTGGTGAACAAGAAGGCCGAGGTGGTGCGGGTCTACCTGCCCCCGGACGCCAACACGCTGCTGTCCGTGGCGGACCACTGCCTGCGCAGCCGCAACTACGTGAACGTCATCGTGGCGGGCAAGCACAACGAGGTTCAGTGGCTGCCCATGGATGAGGCGGCCCGGCACTGCACCATCGGCGCGGGCATCTGGCCCTTCGCCTCCAACGACGAGGGCGTGGTGCCCGACGTGGTCATGGCCTGCTGCGGCGACATCCCCACGGTGGAGACCCTGGCGGCGGTGCAGATCCTGCGGCGGGAGTTGCCCACCTTGAAGATTCGCGTCGTCAATGTGGTGGACCTCATGACCCTCCAGCCCCCGGGCGAGCATCCCCACGGCCTCCCGGACCGGGACTTTGACGCCATGTTCACCACCAACCGGCCGGTGATCTTCTCGTTCCACGGCTATCCCTGGCTGATTCACCGACTGGTCTACCGGCGGGCCAATCAGCGCATTCATGTGCGCGGCTACAAGGAAGAGGGCACCATCACGACGCCCTTTGACATGTGCGTCCTCAACGACAACGACCGCTACCATCTTGCCATTGATGTGCTGGACCGGGTGGA
>CAIXZC010000394.1 GCA_903923815.1 uncultured Myxococcales bacterium | reverse complement strand
GACCCTGTTCCTGTGCAGACCAATGCCCGCGGGCGGCGGTGATATTACTTCCTGCGACCGTCCCAGGCAAGCCCCCGCGGAGGGGCCCTTCGAAAAACCCTGCTCGCCACGGCGAAAATCCTGAGTATCATGGGCCGGCCCGAGACCCACGGGGAACGGGCTGCTTCAAACAGGAGGTCTTGCCGTGAGAACGGTTGCTTACAAACCCCTGGTGCTGGGGCTTCTGGTTGCGGCCCTTGCGGCCTGCCAACAAACTCCAGAGGACAATCCCCCCACGCCCCCCGACCTGGCCCAGGTCCTGCAGCGCTTCTCCCAGCCCACCGCGCCCCTCAACGCCCAAACTGCTCTGGCCGCCATGCAGGAGGCCCAGGAGACGGGCAAGCTGATAGAGGACTCGGGGATCACCATTCCCATCGTAGCGGCCATCACGTCGCTGTTCGGCTCCGACGACCAGACCCAGCGCCTGGGCTCCCTGCCCCGTTCCATCGGCGACCTGGAGGTCCAGGGGCGGGCGGTGACCGTCGGGGGCAGCCAGTTCAGCGGCGGCGGCTACATGGAGGTCACCCGAATCTGCGGCGACGCCACCATCAGCGTCCCCGATCCTTCCAAGGGCTCGGTGGAGCTTACTGCCATCTTTGACGAGGCCGGCTTCAACCCCGTGCTTTGGGGCGAACTGCTGGACTGCCAGTACCTGGCCGGGCAGGTGCCCGTGTTGGCCAACGCCGCCTTCGCCATCCTCCTTGGGGACGGCTCCCCACTGGGCGATCTGGACCCGGCGGGCCGGATGCTCACCATCTCCGTGGACGGGGATCTGGTCACTGGCGGCCTCAGCCACCTGGGCAACTGGGCCTTCCGCCTTCTGCCCGATGGCGGCTACGAACTGAACCTGGATCTGCCCGAGGGCAATCTGGTGGTCTTTGGCGGAGTCACCGCCGGCTTCCGCGCTGCCAATGGCCTGTGGACCTGCAACTTTGAGAGTGGAAAATGCCTGGACGAAGCTGGAACGCTGCTCTCCTTGTGGTAGCCCTGGGCTGCCTGCTGCTGGCCCCCGCCCCCGCCCGTGCCTATCACGAGGGGCGACATGCCAACATCTTCCAGACGGGCCACGCCCTGCATGCTGGTGAGTGGCTGCTGGGCCCGCTTCGCGTGGGCTACGGGGCCTTCGACTGGCTCAGTGTCAGCACCTACACCGTGCCCTGGCTGTTGGGCGTGCCCTCCCTGGGCCTCAAGTCGCGTTTCTGGGCGAACCAGGAGTTCAGCCTGGCGGCCTCCATCTCGTGGGTGAAGCTGGACCTCAACAAGCTGGGCCCCAAGCTGGGCGGCGAGGCCCAGGACGTGGTCTTCAAGGTGGTGCCCCTGGAGCTGGCTGCCTCCTGGCACCTGGGCTCTGTCTGGGTCTTGTCCGCAGCGTTCCAGCACAACCAGGTCGCGGTGGAGGGCAACTACGACGAGGACGGTTTCAATGGCGCCGCCGGCAGCACCAACACCCAATGGGTCGCCACCGGCGAGTACCGCCTGAACAAAAGCTGGGCCTTCCTGCTGCGTTTCCGCCAACTCCTGGCCATGAAGGTCTCGGGCACCTCCATCACCACGGTCCACCCAGACGGCTTCACTTCCATTCAGATCCACGCCAGCGGTGGCTCCGACGATTTGGCCGGCATGAAGTTCCCCTCCATTTGGAGTCTCACGCCCGCGATCCATTATTCTTCCCGCTACTTCAACCTGGAGGGGGGGGTGGTTGTCGGCAACTGGAACCTGCCCCTGGTGAACTTCATGTTGCCCACTCGAACGGTCGTCCCCGAACTGGACCTTTACTGGCGCTTCTAGGTCACCATGGAACCCACGGTCCTTGGGAAAAAATTGTTGCCTTCCGGTGTCACGGGTGCTAAATCGCATTGGAACTTCCCCCGGGAAGGACAAATGGAAGACTTCATCTGCACGAAATGCTGGAAGGAATTCACTCTGCCCGAGGACGAATCCAGGTCTGCCTCGCAGGTGGTGGTGTGCCCCGGCTGCGGCAGCGTGATGGAACTTGCGGTCGTCGAACCCGCGGGTCTGAAGACCGACCCCGACGCAGAGCCCTCCCTACCAGAGACCCACGAAGCCCCCAACACCGACGAGAACCCCGGCACCACGGTGTCCGACGACGACGACGAAGAAATCGGTTTTGAGGACCCCATGGCCGAGGAGAGCACCTCCCCCGAGACCCTGCCCACGCGCAAGGTTCTGGCCGAGGATCTGGCCTCCAACTTCGACACCCCCACCGAGTGGTGCCTGCGCACCAGCTCGGGCCTGACCTTCCGCTTCACCGACCCGGACGCCCTGCTGGGTTGGAAGAAGAAGACCCAGATCTACAAGGAAATGATGGTCTCCCCGGATGGCCGCAACTGGGTCGACTTCATGGATTTCATCGGCAACTACGAGGCCCACAAGGACCCCAAGATGGCCTTTCTGTCCGCCTTCGAGGCCACCAAGCCAGAGATGATGGCGGGCGCCGAGCCCGAACCCAACCCCATCGTCCAGGCGGTCCGCACGGGCGAGTTCCGCCGTCCCTCCGTGACGCCTCCGACGGCCGCCGCCAAGACCCAGGGCCCCACCAAGGACTTCCAGTTCAAGACCGTCTCGGACACCCACAAGTCCTCGGTCTGGCCCACCGTGTTCGGCATCCTCACAATCCTGGGACTTGCCGGCGCGGCCGCCTTCGCGCTGTATTACTTCGGAATCATTTGACCCGGACCATCCCGCCACTATCTTGAAGGTCGCAGCCGCCAGTGCGGCAGACGGGGAGCCCCATGAAGGACTATTACAAGACGCTGGGCGTCGCCAAGGACGCCAGCCCGGAGGACCTCAAGAAGGCCTTCAAGGAGGGCGCCAAGAAGTGGCACCCTGACAAGAACCCGGGCAACAAGGCCGCGGAAGAGCGCTTCAAGGATCTGAACGAGGCCTACGCCGTGCTGTCCGATCCGGCCAAGCGCAAGGACTTCGATACCATGGGGTCCTCGGGCTTCAAGCAGCGGTACACCCAGGAAGACATCTTCAAGAACTACGACATGGGGGACCTCTCGTCCCTGTTTGAGGGGCTGGGGTTGGGCACGGATTCCTTCTCCCAGTTCTTCGGCGGGGGCTTCGGGGGCGGACGAGGGCGGCGTCAGGGTCCGCGGCGGGGCCAGGATCTGGAGGCCCGGCTGGTGCTGACCTTGGAGGACATCCACGGAGGCTGCAGCAAGCGCCTGTCGGTGCCCTCTCCGGGGGGCGGCACGACGGATGTGGACCTGAAGATACAGGCGGGCACCCTGCCCGGAAGCAGGCTCAGGCTTGGGGGCAAGGGGGGCGCGGGGGGAAGCGGGGGGCCGCCAGGGGACCTCTATCTGGTGGTCGAGGCCGCGCCCCACGCCGCCTATGCTCTGGAGGGTTCGGACCTGACCGTGGGCGCCCTGGTGCCCATCAGCACGCTGACCCTGGGGGGCGCCGTCAACGTGCCCCTGCTGGGGGGCGAGCAGCGCAGCCTGAAGGTCCCCCCCGGCTCCCGCCCCGGCACCCGCCTGAGGGTCCGTGGCCACGGCCTGCCCAAGGCCTCAGGCGGCCACGGCGACCTCTTCGTCCTGCTGCAACTGGCCCTCCCCGCCACCCTCACCGCCAAGCAGACCAAGCTGCTGGAAGAACTGCGCGACGAGGGCCTCTAGGAGTACCACCCTTGCCCGTCCAAGCCGCGACCACAGGGAGCGGATCCGGCCGGGCGATCCGCTTACTTCGTGCGCGGCTTTGTTAAGCCCCCCCCTACTTTCGCCCTTCCATGGCCTGGCGGGCCAATTCGTCCACGCGCTCGTTGTCGGCCACGCCGGCGTGGCCCTTGACCTTGATGAAGCGCAGGTCGCTGAAGGTGGCGATGAGGCGGCGGATGGCGGCTATCAGTTCCTGGTTGGCCTTGGCGCTCCAGCCCAGGGTGAGGACGCCGATGACGTAGGTGGAGTCGGTGTGCAGGTCCACCGGCAGGCTGCGGTCCTTGATGGCCTCCAGGGCAATCTGCACGGCGGTGAGTTCGGCGATGTTGTTGGTGGCCAGGCCCAGGTAGCGGGACAGCTCCTTCTCCTTGCCCTGGTAGCGCAGCAGCGCGGCGGCGGCGGCGGGCCCCGGGTTTCCACTGCAGGCGCCGTCGGTGTAGATCTTCACGGAGTCCCGTTTCTTCTTCCCCGAAGCCCCTTTTACGTCAGCATCCGTCGCGGCCTCCGAGGGTTCTTCCTTGGGCGCGGCCTTCTTCCTGGGCTTCTTGGGGATGGCTGCCTGCGTGGCCGCCGCCTCCTCCCATTGGGCCTGCTGAAGGACCTCGTTGCCCGCCGGGGCGCCCAGGTTTTCCAGCCTGCCGGTGTAGGTCTTGGAGTCTCCGGGTTTGTAGGCGATGGTCACGCGGCCCTGCTCCTCGGCGGGCTGGCCCTGGGCATCCACCAACACCCAGACCCGGGCCTTCCCCTTGAACACAAATCGCTTCCACGCGGCCATGTGCGTCACCCCTCTTGCGGCCGTCGGCGCGGGGCCGGTTGCCTTGATGCCCTGGGGTAGCAGAATCGGCCAATCTTGGCAAAGAGAAACTGCGTCCGGCGCCAGCGGGTGGTTGCAAGCCCTCGGTCAATGCACTAGGATTCGGCGACCGATGTTTGAAGGGGCACGAACTGAATGGGTAACAACGGCGAGTCCACACAGCAGCAGAAGCGGGCCATGCCCCTACGCGTCCGCAAACCCAAGGTCTCGTCGGAGACGGTGAACTTCGTGGTGGGCATCCCCCTGCCGGCCACCATCTCCGAACGCATCGCCCGGGACACCTGTCAGATCTTCCGCAACGCGGACCGCACCAACCGCTTCCGGCTGCTGCCCCCGGAGACCTTCCACGTCACCCTGCTGGAGTTCGAGAACGCCCAGCCCGGGGTCGTGGCCAACTTCCTGGCGGAGCTGGAAAAGCGGCTGACCATCATGCGCCCCTTCCAGGGCCGGATGGATGGCATGCAGCTCAAGGCCGGCGAAGGCTTTGGTGCCCTGTGGGTGTCCTTCCAGGACTCGGAAAACGAGACCCTGGCCCTGCGCCTCCTGCTGGAGACCTGCGCGGCGGACTTCCAGTTGCCCGAGTGGCAACCCAAGGAACTGGAGGCCCACAACACCGTGGCCCTCTACAAGGAAGCGAACCTGGAGAAGCTTGAGGAGGTCATCCGCGGGCGCTCCACCAACTTTGGACGCTTCACCGTCGGACAACTGGCGGTGTACGAATACTCCACGGGCTCGGAAGGGCCCTCATTTGATCTGGTCTGCACCAAACGCCTGGACCTCCAGGGAGGAGAATCAAGATGAGCAAGAAGGCACCCAAGGAAACCAATCCCCAGGACAGCCGCAAGGAAGCTCTGGACGTCACCATTCAGGCCATCGATCGCCAGTTTGGCGCGGGCACCATCATGCGCATGGGCAGCGCCGAGAAGCGGGCCATGCCGGTCCTCAGCACGGGCTCCATCGGCCTGAACCTGGCCATCGGCATCGGCGGCTATCCGCGGGGCCGCATCATCGAGATCTACGGCCCTGAGAGCTCGGGCAAGACCACCCTGGCCCTCCACGCCCTGGCCGAGGCCCAGCGCTCCGGTGGCGTGGCCGCCTTCATTGATGCCGAGCACGCCCTGGACATCAACTACGCTCAGAAGCTTGGCGTGAACATCGACGACCTGCTGGTCTCCCAGCCCGACTTCGGCGAGCAGGCCCTGGAAGTGGCCGACCTGTTGGTGAAAAGCAACTCCGTGGACTGCGTGGTCATTGACTCCGTGGCCGCCCTGGTGCCCAAGGCCGAGATTGACGGCGAGATGGGGGACAGCCACATGGGTCTCCAGGCCCGCCTGATGAGCCAGGCCCTCCGCAAGATCACCGGCAGCGCCGCCCGCAGCAAGACCGTGGTCATCTTCATCAACCAGATCCGCATGAAGATCGGCGTCATGTTCGGCAGCCCCGAGACCACCACCGGCGGTAACGCCCTGAAGTTCTACTCCTCCGTGCGTCTGGACATCCGCCGGACTGGCACCATCAAGAAGGGCGAGGAGGTCCTGGGCTCCCGCACCCGCGTCCGCGTCGTGAAGAACAAGGTGGCCCCGCCCTTCAAGGAAGCCGAATTCGACATCATCTACGGCATCGGCGTGCACCGCCTGGGCGATATCGTGGACACGGCCGTGCGCCTGAACATCCTGGACAAGTCCGGGTCCTGGTTCTCCTTTGAGGGCCAGCGCCTGGGCCAGGGTCGGGAAAACACGATGGCCCTGTTGGACGAGCAGAAGGACCTGCTGGCCCGCGTGGAAGCCCGCATCATGGCGTCCATGACGGATGGCCTGGTGCCGCCGCCCGCCCCCCAGGCCCCCGACGAACTTGAGGAAGGTGCTGACGATGGCGTTTGAGCTTGAAACGCTGCTGGAGTTCTGCGTCAAGGCGGGTGCCTCGGACATGCACCTGCAGGAGGGCAAGCCGCCGGTCTACCGGGTGAACGGCAACCTCATCTGGCAGCAGAGCGTCCCGCCCCTGGAGAACCGCGACATGGTGCGGTTCCTGGACAAGCTGCTGACGGATGACACCCGCAGAAAGGCCTTCGCCCAGAAGGGTTCGGCGGACATCGGGTACTCGGTGCCCGGGTCGGGGCGCTTCCGCTTGAACGTGTTTCGGCAACTGTCGGGCATCTCCATGGTGGCCCGCCACATCCCCACCAAGATCCCGGACTTCAACGGGCTGAACCTGCCCCCACGCTGCGCAAGATCTGCGACGAACGGCGCGGGCTGGTGTTGGTGACGGGGACCACGGGGTCGGGCAAGTCCACCACCCTGGCCTCCATGCTGGAGTACATCAACCAGACCAAAAGCTGCCACATCCTGACCATTGAGGACCCCATCGAGTTCGTGTTGTCCAGCAAGAAGTGCGTCATCAGCCAGCGCGAGATCGGCGAGTCCACGGACAGCTTCCCCACGGCGCTGCGGGCGGCCCTGCGCCAGGACCCGGACATCATCCTCATTGGCGAGATGCGGGACGTGGAGACCATTGAAACGGCCCTCCACGCCGCCGAGACGGGGCACCTGGTGATGAGCACCATGCACACGCTGGACACCTCTGAGACGGTGAACCGCATGGTGTCGGTGTTCCCGCCCCACTATCAGAAAGAGATCCGCAATCTGGTCTCCACGGTGCTGCGCTGGGTCGTGTCCCAGCGCCTGTTGGAGCGCGCCGACGGCAAGGGCCGCGTGCCGGCCTGCGAGATCATGTGCGTGACCCCGCGCATCAAGGACCTGATCAAGGAGAATGCGGGCTCCCGGGAGATGCTGGAGGACGTGGCGAAGAACGCCAGCGTCTATGGCACCCAGACCTTCGACCAGGCCCTCATGCGCATGTTGCATGGCAAGTTGATCACCATTGAACAGGCGTTGGGCGCCTGCTCCAACCCGGCCGACTTCAAACTCCGCGTCAGCGGCATTTCCGGTCAAAGCGACACCAACTTCTAGGGAAACCCCATGAACCACCCCAAAGCGACCATGCCCGGCAGTCTTGAGATCAGAGAAACCTTCCTGCGCTACTTCGAAGAGCAGGGCCACCGCCGCGTGGCCTCGCATTCGCTGGTACCGCCCGCCGACCCCACCCTGCTGTTCGTCAACGCCGGCATGGTGCAGTTCAAGGACATCTTCACGGGGGACCGCAAGGTTGACTTCAGCCGCGCCACCACCAGCCAGAAGTGCCTGCGGGTCAGCGGCAAGCACAACGACCTGGAGAACGTGGGCCGCACGGCGCGCCACCACACGTTCTTCGAGATGCTGGGGAACTTCTCGTTCGGCGACTACTTCAAGGAAGACGCCATCAAGTTCGCCTACGAGTTCCTGGTCAAGCGCGTGGGCCTGGACCCGGCCAAGCTGTACTACACGGTGTTCGGCGGGGACCCCACGGACGGCCTGGGCGCCGACGAAGAGGCCGTGGGCATGTGGGTGCGCGTGGCGGGCGTGCCGGCGGACCGCATCCTGCGCTTTGGCAAGAAGGACAACTTCTGGGCCATGGGCGACACCGGCCCCTGCGGACCCTGCAGCGAGATCATCTACGACCGCGG
>CAIXZC010000393.1 GCA_903923815.1 uncultured Myxococcales bacterium | reverse complement strand
CATGAAGGGTTTCAACGTGCTGGCCCCCATCGGCTGGGACGCCCTGGGCATGCCCGCCGAGACCGCCGCCATCGAGCGTGGCACTGCGCCCTCCACCTGGACCCTGGACAACATCGAGGTCATGAAGGGGCAGCTCAAGCGCCTGGGCCTGGGCTACGACTGGGCCCGGGAGTTGGCCACCTGCGACCCCGCCTATTACCGGTGGGAGCAGAAGTTCTTCATCGAGGCCTGGAAGAAGGGGCTGGCGTACCGCAAGACGTCTCGCGTCAACTGGTGTACCCAGCATGGCGTGCTGGCCAACGAACAGGCGGAAGGCGGCGTCTGCTGGCGCTGCGGCACGGCCGTTCAGCTCAAGGAAATGCCCGCCTGGTACCTGAAGATCACGGCCTACGCGGACGAACTGCTGGCGGGCCTGGACACCCTGACGGAGGGCTGGCCCGAGTACGTCCTGACGCAGCAGCGCAACTGGATCGGCCGCAGCACCGGCGCCTTCGTGGACTTCCAGGTGAAGGGCAGCGACCGCAGCATCCGCGTGTTCACCACGCGCCCCGACACCCTGTACGGCGTCACCTTCATGAGCGTGGCCCCAGAGCACCCCTGGCTGGCCGACCTTGCCAAGGGCACGGGCCAGGAAGCAGAACTGGCGGCCTTCACCGAGCGCTGCCGCAAGATTGACGCCCAGACCCGCGCCATGGGCACCATGGAGAAGGACGGCTGCTTCACCGGCGCCTACGCCATCCACCCCATCACGGGGGCCGAAGTCCCCATCTTCGCCGCCAACTTCGTCCTCATGGAGTACGGCTCGGGCGCCGTCATGGCCGTCCCCGCCCACGACCAGCGGGACTTCGAGTTCGCCAAGCGCTTCAAGCTGCCCCTGAAGGTCGTCATCGGCCCCCGGGAGGGCAGCCTGGACGCCGCCACCATGCCCCACGCCTTTGAAGAGGCTGGCGTCATGGTCAACTCCGCCGAGTTCGACGGCCAGGACTCGGAGGCCGCCAAGGCCAGCATCACCGCCAAGCTGGTGGGCCTGGGTCGGGGCGAGGCCACGGTGCAGTTCCGGCTGCGGGACTGGGGCATCAGCCGCCAGCGTTACTGGGGCGCCCCCATCCCCATGATCCACTGCGAGAAGTGCGGCGTCGTGGCGGTGCCCGATGACCAGCTTCCCGTGCGGCTGCCCGAGGGCGTCAAGATCACCGGCAAGGGTCACCCCCTGGAGCAGATGGAGTCCTTCTGGCGCACCAACTGCCCCACCTGCGGCGGCCCGGCGCGCCGCGAGACCGACACCATGGACACCTTCATGGAGTCCTCCTGGTACATGCTGCGTTACACCAGCACCCACGACCACCAGCGCCCCTTCGACCCCGAGGAGCTGGCCTACTGGGCCCCCGTGGACCAGTACATCGGTGGCGTCGAGCACGCCATCATGCACCTGCTGTACGCGCGCTTCTTCACGCGCCTGCTGCGGGATCTGGGCTACGTGAACTTCGACGAGCCCTTCCAGCGCCTGCTGACCCAGGGCATGGTCTGCATGGACACGTGGTACAGCGAGGAGCCCAACCCCGAGGGTGACGGCGTCCGCAAGGTCTGGCGCAACCCCGCCGAGCTGACCATCGACGGCGACCACG
Organism: uncultured Myxococcales bacterium; assembly: GCA_903923815.1. Lineage (GTDB taxonomy): Bacteria > Myxococcota_A > UBA9042 > CAIXZC01 > CAIXZC01 > CAIXZC01. The sequence continues at coordinate 2,352 of CAIXZC010000393.1, read as the reverse complement.
CGGTCCTCAAGGCCGACCCCAGCGTGGAGGTCAAGCGTGGGGCCGTCGAGAAGATGTCCAAGTCCCGCAAGAACGTGGTGGACCCGGACGAGATCATCGCCACCTACGGCGCCGACACCGCGCGCTTCTTCATGATGTCCGACAGCCCCCCGGAGGCCGGCCTCATCTGGTCCGACAAGGGCGCCAACGGTTGCTGGCGGTTCCTGGACCGGGTCTTCGGGCTGATTGGCACCGTGGCCGCTGACCTGGCCTTGGTCCCCGATCCCGTCGGCACGGAAGGGCAGGGGGCCGCGCTGGAGCTGCGCCGTCTGACCCACAAGACCGTCCAGGCCGTGACCCGGGACTTCGACCGCTTCTCCTTCAACACGGCCATTGCCCGCCTGCGCGAGCTGTACAACGGCCTGTCCCGTTCCATGGACGAGCTGCTGGCCGACCCCCAGGGGCGCGGCGCCGTGAAGGAAGCCTGTGCGGCGCTGGCCCGGATGCTGGGCCCCATCACGCCCCACATGGGCGAAGAGCTGTGGCAGAACCTAGGCGGCCAGGGCCTGCTGGTGGATGCCCCCTGGCCCGAGGCCAACCCGGCCCTGTGCCTGGAGGACGAGGTCACCGTGGCGGTCACCATCAATGGCAAGCTGCGGGCCTCCATTCCCATGGGGCGTGCCCTGGACCAGGAGGCCATGAAGGCCACCGCCGTGGCCGATGCGCGGGTCTCCAAATACCTTGAGGGCCAGCAGATCATCAAGGTGGTCGTGGTCCCCGCCAAGCTGGTTAACTTCGTGGTCAAGCCGGCCTAGAGGTGACGATGCTGAAGAAGGCAGAGGCCTACATCTGGTTGGGCGTCGGGGCCGCCTTCGTGGTGGCCGGCGAGTGGGTGGACTGGACCGTTCTGGACATCCTCGGGGTGCGCTTCAACCTGGGCTGGCTGGCCGTCCTGTATGGCTTCCTGCTGGCCCTGCGCAACGCCATCCTCAAGCCCCATCTGGTGGTCACCGAGCGCGAGCTTCACGACTACGGAGACAAGCTGGTGGCCCTGACGCCCCAGATGATCCAATGGCTGGAGCAGGGCGACAAGCCCCGGGTGGTGGCGGATCGGGTGGAGAAGGCCCAGCAGATCCCGCCGCTGGTGACCCTCAAGTACATCATCGCCATGGGGAACTACCGCAAGCCCCGAAAGCCGACGCCATGACCGCCGCGGCGACCATGGTGCGGCACGCCTTCCAGGGCAGCGGGGCCTCCTGTTCCTTCGAGCTGCGGCTCTCCGATCTCATCTGCGTGTGTCTGCTGGATGCGGGCGTGGCCGACCCCCAGGGCCGCGAGCTGTTGGTGAAGGCCCGGGCCCTGCTGTCCGGTCTTTGCGCCGAGGGCCGCCGTCAGGGCGAGTCCTCCCAGGTCTTCCTGGCGCGGGTGCTGGGCAGCGCCGCCCACACCATGTTCGAGTTCGTCCGAGAGCGCGGCTGGGAGGATCGCAACCCCGTCAGCGCCGCCATTCTGGTGGGGGACACCGAGGGCCTCTGGGCCGCCGAGGCCGGGGCCTGCCGCGTGCTGGGCTTCGCCGAGGGTCAGGTGAAGGTCCTGCTGGCGCCCCGCACCGTCGCCCAGCGCATGGAGGATGACGGGCTGGTGGCCAGCGCCGCCGAGGCCCCCGAGGCCTTCCGCACGGTGCCCACCCAGGGCCTGGGCATGTCGCCCCGGGACTTCGACCCTCGCATCCGCGGCCCTTTCAACCCCGGCCCCGGCGGCGGCCTGGTGTTGGAGTCCCTGGCGGTGTCCACGCTGCTGCACCCCTCGGAGTACCACGGCCACCCCCCGGACGAGGGCGAGCTGTGGCGCCTGCTGCGTTTCTGTACCTCCAAGCAGCCCCAGGCCAGCCCCGCCATCCTGGTGTTGGCGGACGGGCAGCAGCCCCAGCGGGCGACCGCCGACGACGACGCGACGCCGATCATCATGGATGGCCCCGGAGGTCTTTCGCGCCTGCCTTGGCTGTTCGGTGCCCTGGTCCTGCTGGGCTTCCTGGCCCTGGTGGGTCTGGGCCTGCTGCTGCTACGTGGTGAGGGAGGGGGCGCGGGGGGCGGAACCCATCCCAGCCAGTCCCAGCCAGCCCTGGAAACCCCGGCCCCCAACCTGCCCCTGAAGAGCCTCTACAAGGGCACCCCCAAGGCCAAGCGTGAAGACCCCGACGCAACCTCCAGCGACGCCGAATCACCCTCAAGCGAAACCAAGCCGCGCAGGTCGTAAGCGGATCCTGGCAACCAATCCTAGCCGCGCACGAAGTAAGCGGATCCGGCCTGCCCGTCCTAGCCGCGCAGGTCGTAAGCGGATCCCTACCTCGGCCGCGGGTACCGGAACACCCGT
>CAIXZC010000392.1 GCA_903923815.1 uncultured Myxococcales bacterium | reverse complement strand
TCCCCGCCCCCGCCCGCCCGGGGCACGACGACCACGCAGATCCAGAAGGACTCTGCCGCCCCGGAGGCCGATCCCACCGCCACGGACACTCAGACCAAGGTGCCGTCCATGGCCGCCATGCTGTTCGTGTCCGATCCCAAGTTCTTCAAGGAAGACCAGCAGGCCCCCGCGGCGCCGGCCTCCTCTGGCGCGCTCCCTGAGGGCGAGGCGCTGGCGGCGGGCGGTTCCCCCGAGGCCCCCTCCGCTGGAGACAATGGTGGCGAGGCAGCGCTGCGCAAACTGGCCGCCAAGATTGCCGCCATGACCTCCGCCCAGAAGAAGCAGGTGGCCATCTCCGGTGGCCCCAGGGAACGGGGCATCCTGATCCAGGATCCGGACCCGGCCATTCAGATCTGGGTGCTGAAGAACCCCGACCTGACCGAGGCCGAGGTTCGGCGCATCAGCCGCATGACCACCCTCAGCGCGGACGCTCTGGAGTTCCTGCTGAACAGCAGAAAGTGGGCAACGCTGCCCTCCGTCGCCCTGAACCTGCTGCTGCACCCCAACACTCCCCTGCCTGCCCAGGAGCGCCTGTTGACAGTGCTGCCCACGAAGGTCCTCATGGCCCTGTCGCAAAAGCCTGGCGTGGCCAAGGCCATCGCGGACCGGGCCAAGGAGATCATGTTGGAGCGCAAGGATTACTAGGCCCGGAGAACCCGCGGCCCTTCAGACTTCACGAACAGATGGCCTGCAGCGCAGCCTTGGTGTCAGACACCCTGAGGAACAGCACGCCCGTCTTGGCAGCCTCGTCGATGCCGCCGTACGCGTACTCAATGTTGATGCAGTTCGCCGCCAGCTTGTTGGACAGGTTGGCCAACTGGCCGGGCTCGTTGTCCAGGGGCACGCACAGCACGTCGTTGTCCAGCACCAGGATGCCCGAGTCGCCCAGGAGGTGCAGGGCACGCAGCGGGTCTGAGACCACCAGCCGCACCACCGCGTGGTCCACGGAATCGGACACTGAGAAGCCCAGGATGTTGATGCCGGACTCGTGGAGCAGCTCGCAGATGCCGGACAGCGTTCCCGGCTTGTTCTTCAGGAACACCGACAATTGCTTGGCTATCCTCATGGTTTTCTTCCTTCTGCAAGGTGGGTTGACCCGGGGAGCTTCTGACTACGGATCCTGTCTACAACAAAGACCACTGCGGCGCAAAGGAAAATCCCGGCCAGGAGGTCCAGCAGGTAGTGGTAGCGAAGGTGCAAGGTGGCCAGCATGATGGCGCCCACCAGGACCGAGTACAGTGGCAGCAGCCGGGGCAGGTAACGGGCGACGTGGACCACGGAGATGAGGGACAGCCCCGTGTGACCACTAGGGAAGCAGTCCGTCTTGTTGGCCTCCACGGCGTCCAGGAAGTGCCGGATGAAGCCACCCACGGTGCCCAACTCCAGGGGACCCTCAAATTGGAAGCTGCGGGCCGCGGCGGGCAGGGCCTGCTGCATGAGGTCGACCACGTAGGGCGAACGCGCGGGCACCATTACATACAGAACGAAGCTGCCGTAGAAGCCCAGGACCAGGGCCAGGATGAAGTACTCCAGGTCGTCGTGCCGGCCGTTCAGCCACAGGTAGATCAGAGGGGGTAGGGGGAGG
>CAIXZC010000391.1 GCA_903923815.1 uncultured Myxococcales bacterium | reverse complement strand
GGGAACCTTGGCCGCCAGGGCCGCTTGATAGACGTTGTGGGTGCCGTCCACATTGACGGCGTGGGTGCGCAGGGGCTCCACGATGGAGCGCTGCACGGAGGCCACGGCGGCCAGATGGAAGACCCTGGACACGCCCACCATGGCGGCCTCCAGGGAGGGGTAGTCGGTGATGTCGCCCTCGATCAGTTCGAGGGGCCCGGTAAGGCCGGCCAGGTTCTGGACCTTGCCCGTGGAGAGGTTGTCGAAGACCCGGACCTGCCAGCCCTCCGCCAGCAGCGCCCTGACAAGGGTGGAGCCGATGAATCCGGCGCCCCCCGTTACCAATGCAAGACCTTTCACAAAAAACCTCCGATGGAATCCTTGGGGCTAGAAGAGATGCACCAGCTTGATGGCCTCGGGGACCACCACGAAGTCCACCTTCTGGCGATAGTCGGCGGCGTCCCCGCCCACCTGATAGGGCATGGGGCGGTCCGTCTCCACGCGCACGGCGGTGATGAGGAAGTCGTGGATGCCGGGGCCCTCGTAGGTGCCGTTCCACAGCTTGTGGAAGCCGAAGATGGCGCGCCACATGGAGATGCTGCCCACGCGCAGGTGGGCCCGGGCGGGGTCCTTGCCGGCGAAGGGCATGACCTTCATGCCGTAACCATAATAGGGGACCGTGCCCACCATGGCCACGATGGCCTTGCCCTCGTAGAGGACCTCGCCTTCGGCGTAGGTGCGACCCTCGCCGGCGAAGGTGATGGCACTGTTGCCGGGGGCCAGAGCGGTGACCTTGACGGTGACCTCGTTCTTGAAGACCTGGCGGCGCAGGAGGCGGGGCAGGGTCTTGAAGATGAAGGAGAAGAAGTAGCCGCCAAGGCTTTGGGCGATGGACTTGCGCAGGCCCGAGCGGTGGCGGGACTTGAGGTCCCGGTAGTCGTTGAGGATCTCGGCGTCGATGCCCAGGCCGCCGAAGGTGAAGCGGCGGTTTTCGGCCTCCAGGAGGGCCAGGTTGATGCCGTCCCGGGAGGCGTTCACGGAGAAGCTCTTGAGGTCCTCCAGGATGTAGCCCGAGCTGACCATGCGGGCCATGGCGTTGCCCGTGCCCAGCATGAGGATGCCTACCATGGGGCGCTGGGCCGCGGGGTAGCGGGAGATGCGGTCCATGAAGTCGATGACCGTGCCGTCGCCGCCGCCGGCGAAGACCGTGGAGTAGCCCTTGTCAACGATCTGCTGGGTGATGCGGCCGGACTCCTCCTGGGAGGACGAATAGTAGATGTCCTCGGGGTCCACGACCTCGGAGACCATCTCGCGGATGGCCCCGGAGACGCGCTTGGCGTTGGCATTCAGCAGGACTGCGAAGGGCTTGGCCATCAGGTTGCGTGCTCCTGGCCCGGGGGCGGGTTTTTCAGCTCACGAAGACGCTTGCCCGGGTAGACATTGCCCGCCAGGAAGCCCAGCACCACATAGGAGGCGGAGATGGCCAGCAGGACCTCGGGGAGGAGGCGGAAGATGACCAGGGGGATGGAGAGGATGCCGCTGATCATGAAGAAGGTCGTCATGAAGCGGTTGGAGGTGCGCTTGACCTTGGGGAAGAGGAAGGGGGCGTTCATGCCAAAGCCCAGCAGGGCGATGACGGGGGGGACCCACTGGAGGTAGGTTTCGCGGGGGATCTGGTAGGCCTCCATGGTGAGGAAGAGGGAGACGGCGAAGGCGCCCGCGAGGGTGGTGGCGATGCCCCGGAAGTAGTAGTGCATCACGGGCTCGGAGGCGCTGACGTTGAAGCGGGCGAGGCGCAGGGCGCCGCTGGCCACGTAGAGGCCCAGGGAGGAGAAGCAGATGGTGGTCCAGTAGAGGGACGGGGTTGTGGGGCCGTCCAGCAGCAGGGAGCCCCAGAGGATGGCCGGGGACACCACGAAGGTCACCAGATCGGACAGGGAGTCCAGCTCGATGCCAATGGAGGAGGAGGCCTTCAGCAGGCGCGCGGCGGTGCCGTCCAGCTTGTCGAGGATGGTGCACAGCAGCAGCAGCCAGGCCGCCTCCACGTGCCGGTCCTTGAGGATCAGCATGATGGCCGTAAAACCGACCAGCAGGCCCGCCAGCGTGATCATGTTGGGTACCAGGACCCTGGGATTTCGCATCGCCCACCTCCGGAACGGGCCTAAGGGTGTCACCATCTGGCTTGGCAGTCAACCACCGGTTTACGGGTTCTACCGGGGGAAAAACTAGGGGGCCAGGACGTCCAGGCGGTCGGAGGCGCAGCGGCCAAAGGTCTCGGGGGTGTACATCTCCTCGGCGCGGGCGGGGGGGGCGACGAAGCTGCCCAGGGTGGTGGCCCGGGCGGTGTAGCTGTACTCGTGGACGCCGCCATACATGGCGTCGGCAAAGAGCTGCACGCGGTCGTCCCGGAATTCGGTGAAGTCCCAGGGGTTCCAGTACCACCAGGACCAGGGGCTGGTCTGCCAGGAGTTGTTGGCGCGGGCTTCGCCGCGGTGGGTGGCGGTGGTGACGAAGGCCTGGTTCTCGGCCTCCAGGCCAGCGGGCAGGGGATCCACCACGGCGGCGTAGTAGCGGCGATCGGGGGCGGTGATGCGCAGCTTGACCTGCACCAGGGCGCCGGCCTTCACCTCCAGGTTGCCTGCGGCGCTGCGGGGCAGGGGCAGGCCGGTGGCGGCGTCCAGATACTGGCGCTCCACGGCGAAGCCCCGGTCCAGGGCGTCCAGCTTCAGGTCCTCCGGGGCATAGCGCAGGCCCAGGCGGTAGTACAGGCGGCCCGGGCCCTTCTTGCCCACCACCAGGTCGGCGGCGGGGGCGGCCAGCAGTTCCTTCATGGGCACCCGGGTGGTCAACTGCTCCATGGAGCGGCCCTTGAAGGCGTGGCCGAAGAGGCCCGTGGTGCCCAGCCAGACGCCCGCGTCGAAGTCCGGGGTGGCGCCCTCAAAGGCCTGATAATAGGCGGCCAGGGCCAGCAGGGCGAAGGCGTTGGTCTGGGTGTTGTGCCAGGCGCCGTTGCTGCGGGCGGCCATCAGGCCCCGGACGATCTTGGGGATCATGGGGTCCTGGGGGCGCACCTTCAGGAGGCTGCCCAGGATGACGGCGTCGCTGCGCTCCTCGCTGTGGAACATGAGGCGGGCGGACTCGCGGGTGGACTCGGCGAAGTGGATGGCGGAGGCGGTCTCCACGGCGGCGTTGGAGAGGCGCTTGACCAGGGTGTCCACGCGGGGGTCGGCGGGGTCCGTCAGGTGCAGGGCCTCGGCCAGGAAGGCCTGGGCGTACAGGGACGGAGCCACCTGCCCGGCCTTGGGCTCCACCGTCAACGCAAACAGCCGCGCGGCGTGCTTCTCAGAGGGCTGCTTGAGGCGCGCCAGGGCCAACACGGCCAGCGCGTGGGCGTCCGGCTCGTCACGCTCCCACTCCAACGGGGCGTCCAGGCGGGAGGCCAGGAAGGAGGCCGCCGAGTCCAGCACCTCACCGGGGACGGAGTAACCCCGCTGGCGGGCCTCCTCCAGGGTGATTACCGCGTAGGCGGAGACGTGCAGCCAGCTATGGGTGGAGCCGGGCCAGAAACCAAAGCCTCCGTCCCCGCGCTGATGCAGCTGAATTTTCTTCAGGCCCTCTTCCACCAACTGTTTGGCTTTGGCCTCGTCCTTGAGGTCGGCCAGACCAAAGTCCTTGAGGATGGGGCCCAGGGCAAGGATGGGCAGGAGGCGCGAGCAGAGCTGCTCGGTGCACTCGAAGGGGTACTCCACCAGGTACTTGAGGGCGTCCTGCAGGCCATACAGGGCGGTGGAGCTCAAGGTCAGGTCCAGGCCACCGAAGTCGGGCAGGACCCCCGTGGGGGTGGCCAGGGGCTGGGCGGCGTAGGCCTCCGTGGTGCCGTAGGTGGCGAAGGCCTCGGCTGTGGCGGGCACCAGGATGGGGACCGTCACCTTGGCGGCGTCCGTGTGGCGCTGGGCGGTGAGGCTTACGGCGGCAAACTGGAACACGGCGGCGCCGGGGGACAGGGGGCGCACGGGGAAGCGCAGCTCCACGCTGGCGCCCTCGGCCACGGGGGCGGAGCGCACGGCGGGACCCTCTACCTCGACGTTGGTCGCGTCCAGCCGCACCAGCACCTCGGTGTCAAAGCCCGTGTAGTTGCTGACCAGCACGGCGGCCTCAAAGCGGTCCCCGAAGTTGGCGAAGCGCGGCAGGGCGGGTCGAACCATGACGGGCTTGCGCACCTGGACGCGGTCCTCGGCGCTGCCGAAGTACTGGCCCTCGTTGGCGGCCACGGCCATGACCCGGAACTCGGTGAGGTTGTCGGGCATGGGGATCTGGAGGCTGAGCTTGCCCTCCTCGTCGGTGGTCAGGCTTCCATTAAAATAGGCGCTGGCCTTGAAGACCTCCCGCAGGGCAAAGGCGGGGGCCTCCTCCTGGGCGCCGTTGTCGCCCCCCGCGCCCCCCACCGCAGCCATCTCTGCCATTGGAGCCGCCGCATCCATGGCCATCCCCGACGCCATCGGGGCGGCCGCGGGCATCATCATGGCCTTGGACATGACCATCTCACGGGACGCCTTGTTCTTGCGGGGTTCCGGGGCCAGTTCCAGCTTGGGCTTGACCCGGGGTACAACCTGGGGACGAAGGTCCGTCACGGCGGTCCCGGCGGGGCGCTCTGCGTATAGCTCCACCAGTGGATTGGGGGTCTGGTGGGCGATGAGGCTGAGCACGCCTTCATCCACTACCATCACGGCCACGGCCGCCTTCAGGGGCTTGCCCCAGGGATCCGCGGTGGTGAGGTCCAGTTTGAGGGTGCCGCCGGGGGCGATGGTGCGGGTGGCGGGCAGGACCGACACCTGGAGGCGCCGAGAGTCCAGGGACACGGGCAACCGCAGGCCGCCGGTGGCCATGATGGGTCGGCCCCGGTCCTGGCTGTCGTCGGCGGGGGGGGCGGCGCGGCCACGCAGGGCAACCACGGTGAGGGAGAGGGCCGGGGCGTGGAGCTCGCTGATGGGCAACTCCACCAGGGCCGAGTCGTCCTTCACCGTGAAGGGCAGCACGGCGGCCAGACCTTCCCGGGAGGCCAGCAACAGCCCTGTGCCGGCGGGGAACGGGGCGCGGACAAGGATGCGGGCGGTGTCGCCCCCGCGGTACTCGTCCTTGTCGGTCTTGAGCTCGACCTGGGCTTCCTGGTCGGCGCGGTAGAAGAAGCCACCCTCCCCTGCCACCCAAAGGGACTGCTCGGACACCTGAGGGCGCCCCTGGGGGTCTACGGTGGTAGCGCGCACCAGGTAGGAGCCGGCCTTGGCAGCCTTCAGCAGGCAGGTGCCTGGCTGGGGCCCGGTGGTAAGGGTGCAGGTGGGGCCGGGGGTCTCGATGGTCTGATACTCGTAGGTGACGTCCCCTCCGGCCCCGGAAATCTCGGAAGATTTATACGTAATTTCAATAAGTTGCACGTTGGCGGCAGCGTTTTACGTGCGGGTGCCGTCGAGGT
>CAIXZC010000390.1 GCA_903923815.1 uncultured Myxococcales bacterium | reverse complement strand
TGTAGCCCAGTTCAATCTCCAAGCCGTTGTCGAAGAGGTGGGGCTTGGCCACCTGAGAGTCGTCCGGGTCCTGGTCCTCGATGACGATGGTGTGGACCGGCAGGCCCTCGGCGTCCAGGGCCTTGAGGGCGGTGAGGCTGCCGTCGCTGGAGGCGACCACCACCTGTACGCTGCCGTCGGCCAGGGTGTGGGTACCCAGATCGGTCACGGAGGAGGAGAAGGCGAAGCCGCGGCGGCCCTCATTGCGGGCAAAGGCGCCCGGGCGGGTGAGGTCGGCGTAGAGGTCCACGACGGCGCCGACGGTCAGGTCCACCACCAGGATTTCGGCGAGGCCCGCGTTGTAGACGTAGGCGAAGCGCTGACCGGGCAGCAGGGCCAACCGTGCAAAGGCCGAGGGGACCTGGGTCTCGGTGGGGAAGCCCGCCATGAGGCAGCCGGGGTCCTGGGCGGCATCCACGTTGCCATCCTGATCGTTGTCCAAACCGTCGGCGCAGGGGAACCAGGTGCGGTCCAGGGGACCGGCCACCAGGGGCAGGCCCGCCTCGTCCACGTCCGCGGCGGCGCAGTTGGCGTCGGCCCCGTCGGCGTCCCCATCCCCATCGTTGTCGAAGCCGTCCGCGCAGGGGGGCAGATCCTCCGCCTCGCTGCTGTCCTCGCCGTTGCTGCAACCGGGGTCCAGGGCATCCGCCAGGCCATCCCCGTCGTTGTCCAGGCCGTCGGCACAGGCCGCCGGTTCGCAGGAGGGCAGGACGCAGTCCGGGGCGGTCTCCCGGGCCAGGCGCAGGTCCCCGTGGCAGCTAGGCTGGGCGCCGTCCACCAGGCCGTCCCCGTCGTTGTCCAGGCCGTCGGCGCAGGGCAGGCCCACGCTGATGGTGCGCAGCAGGGCGCCGGAGGCATCCAGCACCTGCAGGTGGGGCAGGTGCCGATAGGTCACCAGGATCTCGCTGGTGGCGGGGTTCCAGGCGGCGTCGGAGGGCTCGTCGGGCAGGCTTGTGGTGGCCACCACGGAGCCGTCATCAGCGGAAATCTCAAACATGACCGCAGGCACGGCAGCGAAGAGCCTGGGGTTGGCCCCCGTATCCAGGAAGAACAGGGGGACGCTGGTCAGGGGGATGGGGTCGCCCACGGTGGCCTCGGGCAGCGTCACCGGGAAGACGGAGGCCAGGGTGCTCTCGGCGGCCAGCAACAGCGTGCCGTCGGGCCGGGCCCACAGGTCCGCCACGTTCTCGCCAAGCTTGAGCCCCGTGTAGCCGGGGATGCTGCGGTCCGTGTCCACGGGCTTGCTGCGGGACAGATTCAGGATGTTCACCGAGCCCAGCCGGGAGTTGCCCACGAAGGCCCGCAGGGTGGCCTTGGTGTTGACGCCCTTCTTGCACTGCCCCAGGTCCAGGGGGATGGGGGCCGACCCGTCGTCGGGGAACTCGGCGCAGGCCAGGGCCAGGGAGGTGGGCTGCCGCAGGGAGTACACCGTGGGGGACCAGGAGTCGCTGCAGGAGCACAGCGCAGCCAGGGCCAGCAGGGCCCCGAAAAAGAGCCTTGGTGTCTTCACTTCCACTCTCCCTTGACGGTGTGATAGGTGGCGCTGGCGGGATCCAGGTCCAGGACGCTGACCGAGTCGGTCTCGAAGTTCAGCACGTAGCCCTCTTTGCGCAGCGGATTGTAGACCATGGAGAAGGGCGCCTTGGCGACCTCCACCTGGGCAACCACGGCCATGGCCTCGGGGTCCACCACCAGGACGGAGTGTTCGCCGTAGTTCAGCACGTAGACCAGCTCGCGGCCGCCTTCGCCGGAGGGGAAGATGGCCAGGGTGGAGGGGTAACGGCCCAGGGGGATGGTGGCCCCCAGGACGGGCAGCGCGAAGCCGTCCCGGGCGGGGGTCCAGGCGGTGCTGCTGTCGAAGACCATGAGGGAGTCCGGCGAGCGGTACAGCAGCAGGAGGCGGCTGCCGTCGGCGGTGAGGGCCAGGGAGCGGCAGTAGTCGTTGTTGGCGACGGCCACGGGCAGGGCCTGGCTTTGAAGGGTCTGGAAGTGGCCATAGCCCTCGGTGTCGGCCTCCAAGCCCAGCTTGTAAAGGCGGGCCGAGTAGCGGCTGCAGGCGAACACGGCGCCGGAGGGGTGGACCACCATCCCCGACAGCCCCTGGGCCACATAGGCGCGGTCCCGAGCCACGGGCTGGCCGTCGGCCTCCAGGGAGAACAGCTCCACCGTGCCCGACCCCACCGTCCCCACCAGCAGGCCCGGCTTGTCGCCCAGGCGCAGGGGCTGGATGGAGAAGGGGTCGGAGCCCAGCTCCTTGGAAACCTCATTGGTGGCGTCATAACCCTCGGAGACCACGTAGCGCCCCGAGCAGCGGCGGTCCGGCAGGACCTCGTCGGGGTCCTGGCAGGCAAGCACGGGGGCGGCGCCGCTGCGGTCCACGTCGAACCAGGTCAGGGAGTTGTCCTCGCGCACCGCCAGATAGCCCCGGTCGCCCACGCCCCAGGAGGGCTGGGACAGCAGCATGGAGCCAGGGAACGATCCCATGGAGACGCCGGAAGCGGGCAGATAGTCGCCGCTGTCCAGGTCCAGCACGGAGATGAAGGCGCTCTTGTAGGCCAGGTTGTAGTTGGAGTTGGCGATATACAGGTGCTTGCCGTCACTGTCCACGGCGGCACTGATGGGGTAGTGAATGCCCACAAAATCAGGGGGTTCGCCAAGGTATTCGCCGTCACAGGCGGCGGTTGTCACGGCAAGCAGGAACACAAGCACCAGAGCCCTCGACATGGGGTACCTCCAAAGGTCGGCCAAGTATAGTCGGCAGCCCCACGGCGGGCAAGGACGAACGCGCTGCGGGTTACATCGGGTGGCCGCTGAACTCCTGGCACTTCATGACCAGCTCGTCGCAGGCGCCCTCGCCGCAGGCATTGCCCCCGGCGCTGATGGTGACGGTGCCACCCTGGGAGACGTCCGTGCCGTTGAAGGTGGAGACGCCGCAGAAGGCCTCCTTGCCATCGGCAAAGACGTTCAGGTAGGCGCTGATCTGGTAGCCCTCGGGGATCTCCACGCAGGCGCTGGCCGAGCCGCCCATCTTGGCGGAGTAGACCACCGCGCCGCCGGTGGCGTTGGTGATCATCAGGGTGCCGCTCTTGTGGGTGGCGGTGGCGCCGGACAGCTTGATGTTGAGGCAGTGGGTGGCGGTCTCCACGCCCTGGAAGACCACGGGGCCGGGCAGCACTTCGCAGGCCGCCGGGGTGTCGCAGTTCTGGCCGCCCTCACGGGTGCCGCTGAAGCTGGTGTAGGGAGTGATGGCGTCGAAGACCACGCCGGCCTCGAAGAAGTTGCCGCGAAGCTGGAAGCTGGACCTGGGGTAGAAGTTCACGCAGAACTTGCCCTGGGCGTCGGCCTTGCCGCTGCCCTGGCCGGTGCCGTACACGAAGGCGCCGGGGATGGGGTTGCCCTCGGTGTCCTGGGCGATGCCGGTGACGCAGTCCGTGAGGGTCACGGGCTTGTCGGCGTTCCAGGTGGAGAAGTGGGCGACCTCGGCGGTGATCAGCCCGGTGCCCTGGTCCACGGTGCCCTCGCCCTCGCGAATCCAGGTGCCCTGGGCTTCATCGAAGTACCACATGGGGATGGTGGTGTCGGCGGGGTCCAGGTTCTTGACAGGGAACACCAGGGTGGCCTTCTTGCCCTCGGCAAGCTGCAGGGGCTTCTGGTCGTCGTCGAACAGTTGCACGTTCACGAAGCCCAGGGAGAAGAGGCCCACCTCGGTGCCGGCGTCCGTGCCGGCGAAGTCGCCGGGGAAGGACTCCAGGTCGTCAGGGTTGGAGGCGTCGAAGGTGGCAAGCTGCACGTTCACGGCGCCGGTGAAGGCCGCGCCGCTGGCGGTCACGAAGGCGTTGGCGGGGAAGGTCACCATGGTCGAACCGTCGGTGACGTTGCCGCCCGCGGCCACCGCGGTGGCGTCCAGGGCGTTGAACTGGGAGGCCTTGACGCGGAAGTTCAGCAGGCGCTCCTCGCCGTCCGCCAGGGTCAGGGTCTTGGACACGGGGGAGTACCCGTTGAAGGCGCCCCACTGGTAGACCTTGGGGATGTTCACGGTGACCACGTATTCCTGACCGGCAGCGACGTTGCAGATATAGAAGCGGCCATAGCCGTTGACGTCGCCCGTCTCGGTGCCGAAGGTCACGGCGCCCTCACCGGAGACGATGGCGCCCCAGGCGTCCTTCACCTGCCCGACGATGTTGGCCTTGCCCGCCTCGGGCGCACCGCATTTGGTGGTGAACTTGCCGCTGCCGCCGCCGTTGCCGGAGTCGCCGCCACCGTCACCGCCGCAGGCCGCGCCCAGCACCAAAGCCGCCGCAAGCACGCCAAGAAGCTGCAGTCTCATGAAACACCTCCCGTTGTGTTTTTGGACAAAAAAAAAGACCGGAGAGGCCGGTCTTTACAGTCGCGGGGGATGGATTTGAACCATCGACCTTCGGGTTATGAGCCCGACGAGCTTCCATCTGCTCCACCCCGCATCAAGGTCTTCAAAGACGGGCAGTTTATAGTCCCCCCCGCCCGTCATTGTCAACCGCTATTTTCCAGCCCCCTTCCGAACCCCGACCGCCAGGGAGGGGGTTGCCCGTCCAAGCCGCGCACGAAGTAAGCGGATCGTCCGTCCGCAGCCGCCTTCGGTCGCTCGCTCTCCGGACACCCCCATCCTGGTGTTCACCAGAATGGGGGCTCCTCCGCGCTCCCTGCGGAGGGCCAACGACGGTGGTGCCACCAACCATTCCGAACCGCGCGCGTCAGCAAGCGGGTGCCCGTCCCACCACCACCAGCCGCCGTTCGGTCAACGCACTGCCATGTTGGCGGAGTAAATGAAAGTGACCGGAACCGGTACCATCATCACCTTGACGAAATCACCTGCCGGTGCTCGCGCTCTGATTGCCGTTGTTGGAGGCCGGCAGGCGTGGCTGCCAAGTCAACGCGGCAGTTGCTCGAAATTTTCGAATAACTGCCGACGACGGCAAGAACCCTAACCCCGACCCATGGGGCTTGCTAATGGTCACATCTCGCAAGGTACTACCCTGGAGCAAGTCAAGGCCCATGCACCTTGAGCAGGCCTGCCAACATGGAGCCAACCTTGCGGCCAACGGCGATGGCCCGGTCAGCTTGGGCGCCTTCGATGAGGCCCCTGGTCGCCGCCACATCCACCACGGCCACCGCTTCGGCAAGGGACCCAAGGGCGATGGAGAAGAAGTGCCGTTTCTCTTTCCAGGAAGTCCGCCCGGCCCCTTCAACGAGGTTCAGCAGGACACTGAGGGCAGCC
>CAIXZC010000389.1 GCA_903923815.1 uncultured Myxococcales bacterium | reverse complement strand
TTCGGCGCCTTGGAGGCCACGGGATGCTTGGTGCCACCCGAGTTGCCATAGTGCCAGGCCACGTCGGCCAGGCAGTGGTAGTCGTCGCCGCAGTGGAATCGGGTGGTGGTCCCGGCGCGGGCCGCGTATTCCCACTCGGCCTCCGTCGGCAGGCGACCGCCGATGGCCTCGCAGAAGGCCTGGGCCTGGGCCCAGTTCAGCGTCTCCACCGGGTAGTTGGCACCCCTGCGGTCGCTGGACGGGTTGCTGCCTGTCACAGCCTGGTACTGCCCCTCCGTCACCTCCGTCTCCAACATTTCGAAGGCAGTCAGGGTGACCGGGTGAACCGGCTGCTCGTCGTCGGCGCAGTCATCATCGGCGGGCGAACAGCCCATCTGGAAGGTCCCCGAGGGGATCGGTACCCACTTGGCGCCCGCGGGAAGCGAGGCCGCCTCGCAGGATCCTGACTGACAGGTCAGGCCGTCGCCGCAGGTCCCGCAGGACGGGCCGCACACGGGATCCGGGCCGCAGACCAGACCTTCGCAATCCTGGTCGGCGGGACAGTCCGCCTCGTCCCCACCGCAGGACGCCAGGGCCAGGGCCAGCGACAGCAGCAACACCAGCGGCCGGGGGGACCGGTACTTGGGGTTCTTGGGGTGGCGGTTGAAGGGGCAGTTCACGTTCTTGCAGTGGGGGCAGACCTTGATGAGTATTAGAGAAATCGTAGCAATTACAATGAGATAGAAGACAAACGGCAGGTAGTCGTACTGCCAAAGCCAGTACTCGGGGTAGAGAATCGAGACCAGGAAGGCGGTGCCCAGGCCCCAGTAGTCCGCGCGGGAGTACGGGCCAATGCGCCTCTTGGGCAGGATGCGGGCCACGGGGCCCAGGATTATGTGGCTGCACTCCTTGGCGTGGCAGGGGCACTTGGAGCAGAACGAGTACACGATGAGGAGGGTGGTGACCAGCATCACCCCGAAGTAGATGACCGCGTGAAGCGTCGAGTGTGGAATGATGGCGCAGAGGCCTAGAATCTCGGCGCAAAGGTGCATAAGGATGGTAATCAGTCCCCAGGTCTTGTAGCCCATCTTGGCCCCCTTTGGCGCGGTCGGGCAGGCGGCCCGATGACAGTATGAGCGGGTCAATGGCTACCACAGGGTGGGCATGGGGGCAAGCAGGTAGGCCCGGCAGGGATTCCCAGCGGCCGATGGGTCAGGCCCGTCGGAGTGGGTCCGCAGCCGGCGCTTGATCCCGGGTCCGGTCCTGTGGCAGCATCTCTGCGTCCTGAACAAGTCCTAGGGAATCGTGGCTGGTGATCTTGCCTGGAGGTGAGTCATGGCGTGGCGTTTTGGATGTCTGCTGGGGTCTTTGTTGGTGCTGTTGGGGGGCTGGGGCTGCGGCGAAGGCAGCACCACTGATGGCGGCAAGGATGGGACCGGAGGGGTGGACACGGTGGGGGACTCGGCGGGCGACCTGGCCGGCTGGGATGGCCTGGCCGGGGACCTGACTGGGGACCTGACGGGGGACCTGACCGGGGACCTGGGCGCGGAGGCCGGTGGCGACGGGCTGGGCGACCTGGGCGGCGGCGACGTCGAGGGGGACGGGCAGGGCACGGGCGACGTGGTGGAAGGCGAGGACACGGGCGCTGACACCCTGGAGGACAGCGTGGCAGACACCGCGGAGGACGTGGTCGTGCAGCCTCCCTCCTGCGCCTTTGTGGCCATTGTGGTTGGGGCCCCGGACGCGGACGACGACGGGGACGGGTTCTCGGAGAACAACGGCGACTGCAACGATGACGACCAGGGCGTGCAGCCCGGCATGGCCGAGGTCTTCGACGGCAAGGACAACAACTGCGACGGCACCGTGGACGAGGGCCTGGACGCCGACTGCGACGGCTTCAAGGCGGCTGCCCTTGGGGGCGACGACTGCGATGACGAGGACTGGCAGGTGAATCCGGCGGCGGCGGACAACAACGCGGACGACCTGGATGACAACTGCGACGGCAAGTTCGGAAACGCGGCTTCCGGCGACGTGGACGGCGACGGCTTTGCCAAGACGGGCACCGGTGGCGCCACCGTGGACTGCGACGACGGCGACGCCTTTGCGTTCCCCGGAGCGGCGCCCAACGATGGCGCCGGGTGCCTGCAGGACCAGGACAACGACGGCTACGGTGCGGCTGTTGGCGGACCCGCCGCTGGA
>CAIXZC010000388.1 GCA_903923815.1 uncultured Myxococcales bacterium | reverse complement strand
TCCTTGGGATTCACATGAACCCCCTTCATGAACCAGCGCGGCTGGTAGGCGCCGATGGGCAGCAGGCTCAACCGAAAGCCCTTGAAGCGCGCCGCCAACTGGCCGTCCTGGGGGCCCACCGCCGTGTCCCCGGCGAAGTACACATGGCCGTGGGGGCTCTCCAGCACAAAGCCGCCCCACAACGTCATCATGCGATCGAACAGCCCCCGCCCCGAGAAGTGCTGCGTGGGCGTGAAGTGCACCGTCAGGCTGCCCACCTGCCGAGAGCCCCACCAGCACAGCTCCTCCACCCGCGTAAAGCCCGCCTGCCGCAGCATCTCGCCGTTCCCCATGCCCGTCAGCACCAGGGGCTGGTGCCGCCCCGCAAGCTGCCGAAGGGTGGGCAGGTCCAGGTGGTCGTAGTGGTCATGGGTGATCAGTAGCAGGTCCAGCGCCGGCAGGTCCTCCAGCTTGACGCCGGGGGCCCGCACCCGCCGAGGCCCCGCAAAGCCCACAGGGCTGGGGCGCTCACTCCAGATGGGGTCCGTAAGGATGTTGAGGCCATGGTAGTGCAGCAGCACCGTGCTGTGATTGATGAAGGTGACCTGCAGGTCCTCCTCCCCGTCCCCCGGGGGCGGCACCGACCGGGGCTGGCTCTCAATCCAGTCCGGCCAGGGCGCAGGCTCGGACCCCGCCTTCCACTTCATCACGGACCACAGCGACTTGGCGTCGTAGGGCGCCTGGTTCTCAAAGGGCCCCCCACCCCGGCACTCCTCGCCCCGGCGCGGCGCCGACGAGCAGGCCCCCAACCCCAACAGCACCAACACCGCCAACGCGGAGGTAACAATCGTGGCCGCCACCCTGCCCCCTCTCCTCTGCGGAGTCCCGCAGCAACTCACCAGGGCAGCAGCTTGCGACCTGCCCCCGCCCTTTTCAAGCTCCGCCCCGGCCGACCATCACCATCACCACCACCATCACCACCACCATCACCACCACCATCACCACCACGCCCTCGCCCCCTCGCCACCCTTGTTTGTCCGGTGCCCCTCTGCCACCATGGGCCGTCGTGCCGTCCCCACCTTTTCCCCGGAGCGCCTCATGGATGGAACCTCCCTGCTGATCGGCCTGCTGTTCGGTTCCATCGGCTTCGTCTACCTGTCCTACGGCAGAAAGCTGCGCCGGATGGTCCCCCTGGGGGCCGGCATCCTCATGTGCGTCGTGCCCTATCTGGTGTCCAACAATTACGCCGTGGTGGGAATCTGTCTGACCCTGATGGCTGCGCCCCTGGTATTCAAGCAGTGACCCTGCCCCGGGGACGGTCCTAATTTCAGGAATACCCCTGCGACCGTCTCCGATGGGATTGCACTGCCGGCAACGCGCAGCGAGATTAGGACCGTCCCCGGGGGGATTGCGTAGCGAGATTAGGACCGTCCCCGGGGGGATTGGCTGGGAGAAGCGAACACCGGGTCAGCGGTTACCGCCGCGGTTGGTGGGAGGTACGGTGCCGCCACTCTTGGAGCTGACCAAAGCCGCCAGCAGCACCCCCAGCAGGGTCTTGCCCCGGGTAACCAGGCGCTCGCTGAAGGTCGGGGGAGGCAGGGTCTTCATGGGCCGCGTCGGGGTCCGCTGCGTCTGCTGGGCCGCCGGCGCCACCTTGGGCCCCGGGTCCTCACCATTCAACAGCCTCTGCATGGCCCCCTGCAACACCGGGTCGCCGCCGCTGGTCCGCTGGGCCCGCGCCATGGTTGGCTGCCCCCCCGCCGGTGTGGCCCCCGCCGCCGCCTGCCGCTGATGGGCCAGGTACTTGGCGAAGATGATGCCGCAGTGGCTGCACTCCGGCGACGCCGCCTGGGAGACGCCGCACTTGGGGCAGGAGAGGCTTCCTTTGAGGTCTGACATGGCGCACCTGCCTGAACAATTGAACCAATTTACCCGAACGATGGGCGGGCATATACACAGGCGCAGAATACAATTCAAGATAATCCCGTCAAATTTCCGCCGTTGGCACCGCGCATTCCCTTTTGCTATGGTCGCCGCGCTTTCTGGCAACCTCTTGGAGATCTCCATGCGCCATATTCAAATGATCCTCATCGCCTCCCTGCTGCTGGCCCTCCCCGCCACCGCCCTGGCTGACGTCTGGGGCCTGGAGGCCGGCGAGACCGTCAACGTCACCGACGACACCAGCCGCGCCGTGGCCCTGCTGCTGGAACAGGGCCTGGCCGAAGAAGGCGTCACCGTCCTGCGCGCCCGCCCCGGCACCAGCACCCGCGAATTCTTCGCCCGGGAGGCCGACGCCGTGGTGCGCTACTCCATCATTGGCATCGGCGCCACCACCAAGGTCTCGGTCCAACTGCTGGACGAATCCGGCACCGCCGACTCCGCCTTCAGCCTCAGCTCCAACACCCAGGACGACCTGGACACCATCTGCGCCCGCCTCGCCCGCTCCCTGGTCAGCGGCAAGGCCCCCCGCGAGGGCGAGTCCATCTACGAGGTCACCGAACAGGAGCAGCAGCCCCTGCGCCAGAAGAAGTCCAACACCTACTACGGCTTCAAGATCCTGGGCGTCACCGCCCTCACCTCGGAGCTGACCCGCGCCCCCCTGAAGTTCGGCGTCGGCGTCTTCGCCCTCTACGACCCCCGCTTCTTCTTCGCCGAGCTCTTCGCCAACATCTCCGGCGGCAGCCACGAGGACTTCCAGGAGTTCTCCACCGAGTTCGGCGTCGCCGGCTACGTCCCCTTCACCAAAAGCACCATCTGCCCCTACGCGGGCCTTGGCGTCGCCTTGGCCACCCGCACGGCTAACTGGTCTGGCCGCAGCACCAATCTGGACGGCGGCCTCACCGGCTCCGCCTCCCTGGGCCTCATCATCGGCCGCACCAGCGACGTCACCCTGCGCACCGAACTGCGTTATTTCGTTGACACTTTCGACGTCGACAAGGAGTTCTCCTCGGGCCTCATGTACTTCGCCGCCATCGGTTTCTAGGCCCCCCGCGCCCCCCCCATTCGCCCCCCAAGCCCGCGATTCCCAAACGACTGTTTATTTCCTGCTTGACGCTCCCCCCGGCCCCTCCTAGCATCGCGCCTCGTTGCCCCCCAAAGCCGCCTTGGCGTGCCGCGGCGGGCCCTTTTTTTTCAGGTCAAAAACCATGCAGTTTCTTGGAATCGATATAGGATCCTCCAGCGTCAAGGCCACGCTTCTGAACGGCCACGGCGAGGAATGGGCCGAGGCCATCGCCCACGACGGCGACATCCCCGGCACCCTGCGCCGCATCCTGGACCTCCACCCCAGCAGCGCCCCCATCCAGGTGGTCACCACGGGCAACGCCGGCCGCAACCAGGTCTGCACCGCCCGCGTCATCCCCCCCCAGGCCATCGAGGCGGGCCTGCGCGCCATCGGCGAGCGCCCCGACGCCGTGGTCTCCCTGGGCGGCGAGAGCATCGTGGTCTACACCTTCACCGCCGACGGCCTCACCCAGACCGCCATGATGGGCGACAAGTGCGCCGCCGGCACGGGCGAGTTCTTCCGCCAGCAGCTTGGCCGCATGAACATCGACCTCTCGGCCATCCCCGGCATCCCCGACGACACCACCCCCCACCCGCTGTCGGCCCGCTGCAGCGTCTTCATGAAAAGCGACTGCACCCACAAGCTGAACAAGAAGGAGTGCACCAAGGAGGAAATCGTCGTCAGCCTCGCCGAGGTCATGGCCTCCAAGGCCGCCGAGTTCCTCACCCGCGCCCGCGTCACCTCGGGCCGCGTGGTCCTCATCGGCGGCGTCACCCGCAACCGCTTCATCCGCAACTTCCTGCAGGCCAAGCTGCCCGGCCTCCAACTGCTGACCCCCGCCCAGGGCCCCCACTTCGAGGCCTTTGGCGCCGCCCACCTGGCCCAGCAGCACGGCACCCCCCTGCCCCCCGCCGACCAACTGATCGACGAAGGCGCCGTCACCTTCGACCGCTACCCGCCCCTGTCCGAGGGCGCCGCCCACGTCACCTGGGTCCCCTCCGTCCGCGGCAAGTTGCAAGCCGGTCGCAACTACGTCCTGGGCATCGACGGCGGCAGCACCACCACCAAGGCCGTCCTGCTGGACGCCGAAACCAAACAGATCGTCGCCGCCTACTACGGCCGCACCCACGGCGACCCCGTGGAGGCCCTTAGAACCGTCCTGGTCGAGCTGCGCACCCAGGTCCGCGCGGCCCTTGGCGACGCCCCCATCCGCGTCAGCCTCGCCGCCACCACGGGCTCCTCCCGGGAGGTCCTGGGCGTCTTCGCGGAGACCGGCGGCGTCTACAACGAGATCATCGCCCACTCCGTCGGCACGACCCACTTCTGCCCCGAAATCGACACCATCTTCGAAATCGGCGGCCAGGACGCCAAGTACGTGCTGCTGCGCAACGGCGTCCCCATCGACTACGCCATGAACGAGGCCTGCAGCGCCGGCACGGGCAGCTTCCTGGAGGAGAGCGCCCGGGGCGACCTGAACATCCAGACGGCCCCCGAGATCGGCCCCATCGCCATGGCCAGCACGGGCCCCCTGAAGTTCGGCGAGCACTGCTCCGCCTTCATCAACACGGACATCCGCTCGGCCATCCAGCAGGGCGCCGCCAAGGAGGACATCGTCGGCGGCATCGTCCTTAGCATCGTCTCCAACTACCTGAACCGCGTGGTGGGCAACCGCAGCGTGGGCAGCCACATCGTCCTCCAGGGTGGCGTGGCCAAGAACCCCGCCGTCCCCGCCGCCTTCGCCACGGTCCTGGGCAAGGAGATCCTGGTCCCCCCCGACCCCGAACTGCTGGGCGCCTTTGGCGTGGGCCTGCTGGCCATCCAGAAGCACCACGACGGCCTGCTGGCGGAGGGCGACTTCAGCCTGGACGCCCTCATCGACCGCCAGATCACCTACGGCAAGGACTTCAAGTGCCAGGCCTGCGAGAACCTCTGCCGCATCCGCACCCTCTTCGTGGGCCCCCACCGCTACTTCTTCGGCGGCCGCTGCAACAAGTACGCGAACCTGCGCCAGAACCGCAGCGTGGACCTGCAGCAGACCGTCAACTACGTCACGGTGCGCGAACAAATCCTGTTCCACGACTTCGCCCCCGACGCCGCCACCCTGCGCCCCCGCAGCGACAAGGTCGTGGGCATCCCCCGGGCCTTCACCATCCACACCCTGTGGCCCCTCTACTCCTGGTTCTTCCATGACCTGGGCATCAAGGCCATCCTCAGCGAGCACAACCTCAAGGAGGGCGTCCAGAAGGCCGAGGCCGCCTACTGCTTCCCCGGCGAGATCGCCCACGGCATGACCCAGGACCTGCTGAACCGCGGCGTGGACTGGCTGTTCCTGCCCCAGGTCAACATGATGGAGAGCCTGGAGACGGACCTCCACGCCACCCTCTGCCCCATCACCCAGGGCCTGCCCTACTACCTGCGCCCCGCCTTCGGCCTGGACGACAGCAAGATCCTGCGGCCCGTCATTGACTTCAAAGGGGGGTACGAGGGGGGAAGCGCCGCCTTCGAGGAGATGGCCGTCCAACTGGGCTTCACCGCCGCCGAGGGCCGCCGCGCCTTCAACGCCGGCCTTGCCATGCAGAAGGACGCCTGGGCCCGCATGCGGGAGGTGGGCCAGCAGGTGCTGCAGCACGCCCGGGACAACGACGAGATAGTCATCGCCCTCATGGGCCGCCCCTACAACGCCTTTGCCCAGGAAGCCAACATGGGCATCCCGCGCAAGATCGCCACCCGGGGCTACCGCGTCCTGCCCTTCGACCTCTTCCCCGTGGCGGACGAAGAGATCACCTACAACATGTATTGGTACTACGGGCAGACCAACCTGAAGGCCGTCCGTCAGGTCAAGCAGCACCCCAACGTGTACCTCGCCTACGTCTCCAACTTCGGCTGCGCCCCGGACAGCTTCATCCTGCACTTCATCCGCTGGATGATGGGCACCAAGCCCTTCCTGGTCCTGGAGCTGGACAGCCACACCGCGGACGCCGGCGTGGACACCCGCATCGAGGCCTTCCTGGACATCATCGATGGCTACCGCACCAAGGTGGGCGAGATCAGCGACCAGCGCCTGTCGACCACCTGGCGCGTGGTGCTGGACGGCGCCGCCACCCGGGTGCGCAACACCGTCACCGGCGAAGAGCGCCCCTTGAAGCACCCCAAGGTGCGCCTGGTGTGGCCCTCCATGGGCGCCCTGGCCACCGAGAGCGTCAGCGCCGTGGCGGGCCTCCACGGCATCCGCTCCGAGTACATGCCCGCCGCGGACCACCTGACCACCCAGCTTGCCCGCTCCGTGGCCAGCGGCAAGGAGTGCATCCCCACGCTGCTGGTGCTGGGGCAGATCCTGCAACTGCTGATCAAGTCCCCGCCCGCCCCGGACGAGGTCCTGGCGGTGGTGGTGCCCAAGACCACCGGCCCCTGCCGCACGGGCCAGTACGGCCCCTTCTACGAGGGCACCCTGGCAGAGCTTGGCATCGACAACGTGGCCATCACCTACCTGTCCTCGGACAACGGCTACCGGGAGCTGGGGGACGACTTCACGCGCCTGGCCTGGTACAGCATCGTCCTGTCCGACTTCATGACCGACGTGCGCCTGACCCTGCGCATCCAGGCCCTGGACCCCGCCCTTGCCCTGGCCGAGTTCGACGCCGTCTGGCGCAGCTTCGTGGACTGCCTCAAGACCGACGTGGGCCGCATCTACAAGGTTGTGGCGGCGGGCTGCAAGCGCCTGGAGGCCATCCCCCGCAGGGGCAACGCCGACGACCTGCCCAAGATCCTCGTGGTGGGCGAGATCTACGTGCGCCGGGACGATTTTTCCGTGGAAGAACTTCAGGACCACCTCGTCCAGAACGGCATCCTGGGCAAGGTCACGGGCCTCACCGAGTGGATGCACTACTGCGACTGGCTGGTGGAGAACAAGCAGCGCAACGGGCTGCGGGGCATCCCCCCCTGGAAGAAGCCCTTCGACAAGCGCCTCTACACCTTCCTGGCCACCCGCGCCACCACCGTGGTGGCCAAGGTCATCGAGCAGCGCATGATGAAGCTGTTCAAGCCCACGGGCCTGCTGCCCGACTTCCCCCACGACATGGATGAGATCATGGCCACGGCCTCCGACTTCACCCACATCGAGTTCGAGACGGAGGCCACCATCTCCAGTCTGGTGGCGGCGGTGGCGGCCCGCCAAAGCTATCACGGCATTGTGGTCATCGCCCCCTTCGCGTGCCTTCCCGGGCGCCTCATCAAGTCCATGCTGGACCCCTGGTGCCGCCGCCAGGATGTGCCCTTCATGGCGGTGGAGAACGACGGCCTGGGCTACCCCCCCGGCATCCTCCAGCGCCTCGAAATCTTCATGCTGAACGTCCTGCGCAAGCACGAGGAGCGCAGCGGCAAGGCGCCCGCCAAGGGGGGCTACCATCAAGTCACCACCGCCAAGCGCCGCGCCGCCTCCGGCAAGGCCCCCGTGGGCCTCAAGCGCCTGCTGAAAGAGTCCCAACAGCACTGAGCCCCTGACCACCAATCAAGATCCATACAAGCTGGCGCCTGCGCGTTCATTTATTGGACGGAACAATCCCTACCAGTGGTTCGGTTCTCCATCACGCTCACGCTGGATCTTTTTTTCTCACTCAGCACAAAAAAGATCGTGACACGCGCCCGTGTTTATGCCAACAATGCCTTCGTCGCATCACGGGTGGTTTATTGCATGCCGTACCGCGCACAACGCATCTATTGCCTAAGTCGGCTCGCCCGGCATTGTTTCGCCACCTCCAAGCTCTGTAATACCGATTCTTCAGATTACAAGGAGCGTACCCATGGCTGACCCTCGAAAGCCCTTGGTTTTCGGCTACTCTACTCCCACACCCATACCCGCAGCCAACCCAGCTCCGTTCCCGATCACTGCCGCTTCAACCCGGGCCACGCCCTCCCCCAAAAAGCCTTGGCTTGAGGCATTCCTCGCTCAGGCAACCAAGATGATGACCAACGCCCGTATCTCCATGCCGTCCGACCTGACTGCCTTGGTGCGAGAATCCCTGTCTGCGCCTCTCGATACGCTTCCCGCCTTGCCGCCGGCCCTGTTCTGCAAAGACAACGCGGGATGGTCCGCGCCCAACGGCACTCTCCAGGTCAATGTGTGCGACCCACGCTTCTTGAACTGGTGGGCCTGTCACCAGCCTTTGACTGCCATTCATTCCCAGGCTGTGTCAGAGGAGGCCGTTCGCCGCTGGCTGTTTTTGGGCAAGAAGGTGCAGCTTTCGGTTTGCTGCCACGGGCCTTCGTCGCTGACCGCCGGCAGGACATCGTGCTGGCTCCCGGTGTGCAATGAACTGCACGGCGGCAAACAGGGCACCTGCGCCTCCGGCCATGTGTGCGATGGTGGCCAGTGCGTCTGCGTCCCAGACTGCACCAACAAGACCTGCGGCGACGACGGATGTGGAGGCAGTTGCGGAACGTGCTCCGGCCAGAACAAGTGTGTGGATGGATCCTGCGTTTGCCAGCCGGCCTGCGATGGAACATCCTGCGGCGACGACGGATGTGGCGGCAGCTGTGGAACCTGCGCCGGCCAGAACAAGTGTGTGGATGGATCCTGCGTTTGCCAGCCGGCCTGCGACGGAAAGACCTGCGGCGACAACGGATGCGGGGGCAGTTGCGGAACGTGCGCCGGGCCCAATGACAAGTGCACCCCCGCAGGGGTCTGCGTCTGCGAACAGTCATGCTCCGATGGAACCTGCGGGCAACCTGACGGATGCGGGAATACCTGCAAATGCAAACCGGGCCAGCAGTGCATTGACGATCTCTG
>CAIXZC010000387.1 GCA_903923815.1 uncultured Myxococcales bacterium | reverse complement strand
CAAGATGCTGCTGCCCATCGACTATGCCGGCATCCCCTGCGACCTGGACCGAATCAGGCCCATCGCCCAGCGCCACGGCCTGGTGCTGATGGTCGACGCGGCCCAGTCCTTTGGCTCCAAGACCAAGGACGGCCTCTACTGCGGTGCCTCCACGCCTCTGGCCACCTTCAGCTTCCATGAGACCAAGAACCTGGGCTGCGGCGAGGGCGGCGCCCTCATCGTGAACAACCCCGACTGGATCGAGCGCGCCCACTTCCTGCAGGAGAAGGGCACCAACCGCAAGCTGGTCATCGACGGCGTCATCAGCAAGTACGGCTGGGTGGACAAGGGCTCCAGCTTCCTCCTGGCGGACATGCTGGCCGCCATGCTCTTCGCCCAACTGGAACGCACCGACGAGATTACTGCCCTGCGCGGCAAGGTCACCGCGGCCTACGAAGCGCTGTTCTCCAAGTTCGAGAAGGCGGGCTGTCTGACCATGCCCCATCCGCCCGAGGGCGTGACCGTCAACAACCATGCCTTCTTCGTGATCTTCGACTCCGCCGGCAGCCGCCAGACCTTCCTGGCCAGGATGCGGGACTTCAAGGTCAGCGCCTACATCGGTTATGTGCCGCTGCATTCCTTCGCCAAGGGCCGCGAACTCGGTTACAAGCCCGAGGACCTGCCGCTGACCGAGGAACTGGCCAGTCGCATCGTCAGGCTGCCCCTATACGCGGACTTGGCCAACGATGGTCTGGACTACGTCATCGACAGCATGGGGCAGGTGCTTGGAGAGCTTTATGGCGCCGTCTGAACCGCAGGCTGGGGAACTTCGTAGATAGTCAACTCGGGACCCACGCTCTCGCCCTTGGAAGCCTTGAAATGCGCCAGAACCTTCAGTGAGGGCAGGACCTCGTCTCGGAAGCGAACGTATTGCGCCACATGGTCGTGGCACTCAGCCAGCCTGGTCTCCAGCCCCCGATAGCCCTCCCAGTGCCACGCTGAGATGATGATGATCCGCACCCCCAGGGCCTGGTACTCATCCAACGATTTCAAGGTATTGCGCTGCAGGATCTTGGCGGTCTTCCAGGGGATTCCGTGCAGGATGGGGTAGACCCGGTAGGTCAGGCCCTGGCTGTTCGCCAGCTTCAGGATCTTGTAGAAGTGGTCCACCTTGCCGCCGGTCACTGGGTCGCTTTGGGACGTGAGTTCCTCCTGCATCAACTGGTCGATGCGCTGGGGAGACAGGCGAAGCGCGGGCGCGTAGGTGGGCAGGTAGCGGCCGCTGTCCATGGCGATGGCTGTCCCGGCGGGGTATCTGCTTTCAACCCAGGCCTTGGCCAGGTCCTCGGTCCTTGGCAAGGTCAAGTCCCGTACCTGGGCTGCCCGTCCGACCACCTGGGGGGCCAGGGTCGCCAGGGCCACCACAAGCAGCGCTACGCTCTTCCACCTGCCCAGCCGCGCCGCGCCCTGGTCCAGCAGCGCGAAGCCTGCCACCACAAGCAGGGGCGTCGCCGGCAGCAGCCAATGGACATCGTTCCTTGGCGAGACCAGCACGAAGGGCACCAGCGCCCACCCCGAGGCCAGCAGCACCACCCTGTCCCGGGTCCTGCCCAGCCACAGCAGCGCGGGCGAAAGGACGACCATCAGCAGCACCAGGGCGCCGTGCTCCTTGAACAGCAGATACCCGTAATACAGCAGGTTGTCCGTCGGGGTCTTCTTGAAGGAGTCGGTGCTTAGCCCTCCGTCCAGGAAGCCAAAGGGGGACTCGGCGAAGGGGGCGCCGCCCAGGAATTGCGCGAAGCGAATGATGGCCCAGGGGTTCACCAGCGCAAAGCCGGCAAACCAAAGCGTCGGTGCCAGCCAGAAGCGCTTGTTTTTCCAGGCCCGGCCCAACCCGCCGCAGTCCAGGACAACCGTCACGAAGATTGGGATGACCAGGGCTATCGCAGACAGCTTGGTGGCCAGCGCCACGCCCGAAAGCAACATGGCCGCGACCCACCGGGGCTTGGAGTCCTGGCCGCTCATCAGCAGCCAGGTCGTAAGCACGTAAAGGAAGATCAGCATCTGGTCCAGCTTGGCGAAGTGCGCGTAGGCCACGAAGTTCCCCGCCAGCGCAAAGGCCAGCACCGCAACCGCCGCCCAAAGCGGGGACAGGAAGCGCCGCGCCAGCACGAAGGTCACCACCACGGTCCCGGCGGCGAAGGTCACCGAAAGCAGGCGCCCGGCCAGGACAAAAGCGGAGGGATCACGCAAAAAAGCAACCGTGAAGTCCTGGATGGACGCCACCCAGCCCAGCACCATGGATACGACGAACAAAAAGCCAATCAGCGCCGCGTACAGGTACATGTAGGGCACGCCGTAGAAGTAAAGCCGCGGGTCGCCCTTCCTGAAGGGCAGCATCAGGGTGCTGTTCAGGACGGCCCACTCGTCTCCAAATTGGTTATTGGGAAGGCCCCAGCCAATGCCTATCAGGAAGAAGGGCAACGTCAGGGCCAGCAGCACCAGAACGACCAGGAAATCGCGGCGGGCCAGCAGCCGTTTCAAGTGCATCAAGACCTCCTGTGGGGCACGTTGAGGGGCACGCTACGCCAGCCCTCGGCGCCCGCGCAAGCGAAAAAAGCAGCCCGGCCCCAGGCGCCAAAAGCAGGTGGACTAGCCAACCGCTCCGTGATAGAAAATCGCCCTATGACTGGCTTCAACACGAGCTTGGATGCAACGATGGCCAATGACAAAAAAAAGGTCCTGATTCTCGGCGCTACCGTCAATCAACTGCCCTTTGTGTTCTTGACGAAACAACGGAATCACATCGCCATCACGATGGACAACATTCCCCAAAGCCTGTGCCATAAGTACTCCGACGTCTTCGCCAATGTCAGCACGGTCGAAAGAGAGCTTGTCCTTGAATACGCGATTCGCGAGAAGATCGACGCCATCATCACCTGCGCGTCGGACGTTGCGCTGCCCACCATGGCCTATGTTTCGGAGAAGCTTGGACTGCCCTCGGTAAGCCTGGACTCCGTGACCACCACCGTGAACAAAGGCCAGTTCCGTGCCTTCCTGCTGGAACACGACTTCCATACCCCGCAATACCATGTGTTCAGTGATGTGCCGACGGCGATGCAGAAGATGCAGACCCTGACCGGCAAGTGGATCTTGAAGCCCACGGACAGCTCGGGCAGCAAGGGCATCTACTTCATCGACT
>CAIXZC010000386.1 GCA_903923815.1 uncultured Myxococcales bacterium | reverse complement strand
CGCCCCACCTGCAACGACGACAACGAATGCACCTTCGATGCCTGCATCGAAAAAGAGGGTTGCCAGCACATGGCCCGGGACGGGGCCTGCGAAGACGGCAATCCTTGCAGCACCCTGGATGCCTGCCAGGACGGCCTGTGCAAGACCGGCGCAGGCCTGTTGAACTGCGACGACCAGAACCTGTGCACGGAGGACAGTTGCCAACCCGGCAAGGGCTGCCAGAACGCGCCCCAGGCGGGCCCCTGCAGCGACGGCGACACCTGCACCGAAGGGGATCTGTGTCAGGGAGGTCTGTGCCTCCCCGGCGCCATCAACACCTGTGCCTGCGACACCGACGACGACTGCCTGGACCACGATGACCAGGACTATTGCAACGGC
Source organism: uncultured Myxococcales bacterium (assembly GCA_903923815.1). Lineage (GTDB taxonomy): Bacteria > Myxococcota_A > UBA9042 > CAIXZC01 > CAIXZC01 > CAIXZC01. Next base: position 9,359 of record CAIXZC010000386.1, on the reverse strand, counting down.
CAGTACTACTGCAACAAGACCAAGACGCCGCCCGTCTGCGAGGTCAACCCCGGCACCATCATCAAGTGCAAGCCCACCGCCGCACCCGAGTGCCAGGTCAACGTGTGCAACCCCAAGGTGGGCCTGTGCTACCCCGAGAGCATCAACGCCGACGGCCCCTGCGACGACGGCAGCGGCTGCACCTTGAACGACCGCTGCAGCGCCGCCGGCAAGTGCGTGGGCGATCCCTGCGAGTCCGTGGGCCTTCACTGCCTTGAGGACGCCTGCGTGGCCTGCGTGCCCCAGTGCACTGACAAGGAGTGCGGCTCGGACGGCTGCGAGGGAAGCTGCGGCACCTGCCTGGACTCGGAGCTGTGCACCAAGAACCAGTGCCTTGGCAAGGGCTGCGTGTTCACCGCTGTCAGCGCCGGTGGGACCCATAGCTGCGGCCTTCGGGTCGACGGCAGCGTGGTCTGCTGGGGCAGCAACAGCAATGGCCAGGCCCAGTCCCCCAGCGGCGTCTTCCGCCAGATCTCCGCGGGCTGGTTCCATGCCTGCGGCGTGAAGACCGACGATACCCTGGGCTGCTGGGGCAGCAACGTGGACTACAACGGCACCACCAAGAACCAGGCGGTCCCCCCCGCCGGGGCCTTCCTCAGCGTCTCCGCGGGCTACTATCACACCTGCGGCCTGCGCATCGACGGCTCCATTGCCTGCTGGGGCGACACCGCCTACCAGGGCACCCCGCCCGCCGGCACCTTCAAGGCCCTGGAGGTCGGTGGCTACCACGCCTGCGCCCTGCGCCTGGACGACACGGTCCAATGCTGGGGCTACAGCAACTACGGCGAGACCAGCGCCCCCGCGGGCGCCTTCAAGGCCATCGCCGCCGGGGCCTACCACACCTGTGGCATCCGCGCCGACAATACGCTGGCCTGCTGGGGCTACAACTATGACAGCAACGGCGCCTGGGTGGGCCAGTCCACACCCCCCGCGGGGCAGTTCGCGGGCCTCACCGCCGGTGGCTACTTCTCCTGCGCCATGAACTCCAGCGGCACCTTCCAGTGTTGGGGCCGCGGGGCCTCCGGCGAGAAGACCATCCCCTCCGGCACGCTGATTGCCATGGAAGGCGGCGACACCCACGCCTGCGCCGTCCGCGCCGACAGCAAGGTGGTCTGCTGGGGCGACAACAACCGGGGCCGCGCCCTGGCCCCCAACGCCTCCTACATCTCCGCCAACGCGGCAAGCTATGGTGCCTGCGTCCTGCGCTCCGATGGCAGCCCCTACTGCTTCGCCGACTCGGGCTCCCAGATTCTGTCCATCCCCGCCAACGCCACCCTCAGTCAACTGACCGTTGGACGCTACCACGCCTGCGGCCTTCTGGCCGATGGCGCCGCTGTCTGCTGGGGCAGCAACTACGACTACAACAACAAGTGGTCGGGCCAGGCAGTGGCCCCCTCGGGCCGCTCCTTCTCCCAGCTTCAAGCCGGCGCCTATCACACCTGCGGCGTCGAGAAGACCGGCAGCATCTATTGTTGGGGCTGGAACAACAACGGCCAGACCACGGCCCCCCTTGGCACCTTCAGCAAACTCACCGCCGGCTCCTACCACAACTGTGCCCAGCGGCCTGACAGCTCCTTCACCTGCTGGGGCGACAACTACTACGGCCAGCTCAACCTCCCCGCCGGAAAGTTCCTGGATGTGGTCGCCGGCGCGGGCTACACCTGCGGCATCCGTCAGGACAAGACTCTCGCCTGCTGGGGCCTCAACAGCAATGGCCAGGCGAACCCTCCCGCGGGGACCTTTGCCCAGGTGGGCCCGGGCTATGCCCACGCCTGCGGCATTCGCGAGAACGGCAGTCTGGTCTGCTGGGGCGCCAACGACTACGGCATCCTCACGACGCCCGCAGGCAGCTTCGTCAAGGTCAGCTCCAATCAGTACGAATCCTGTGCCATGGGTACCGACGGAGGCGTGGTCTGCTGGGGTTATTCCAAGCTTCAACTGGCCCCGGACGCCTGCTCCAAGCTGTGAGCCGGCCTGAACTTTGAACAGGGGGTGACCCACCATGCTTTTCGGCGACAACGGGCTCTCGTTCGGCCAGCTTGACTACCTGCTGTTCTCCTGCGGCACGGCCTACATGCTGCTGGCGGTGCTGCTGGCACTGCTGGCCCAGGACCGTCGGGACACCGCCACCTCCTGGCGAATCATGGCCCTGGCGGCGATGTTGGTGGGCCTCTCCCGGGGCGTGGACATGCTCTCCCTGGTGACGGGGTACGGCAAGCTCTTCATGCCCCTGGACCTGGCCCTGTCAGTGTTGGGCTTCGGCATGCTGCTGGGGTTCGCCGTGTCCCTCCAGAAATGGTTGGGGCTGCGGGGCCCGGGGCCCTGGATGGTGCTGGTCTTCGTCATCCCCACTCTGGGGGTGCTGGCAATAGGTAGCAAGGAGGCCTTCGGCCTGGCCCATCACCTCATGGCGGTGCCGGGCTACCTGTGGGTGGCCGTGCTGCTGGTGACCCACGGGCACAAGTGGTTCTCGGTGCGCAGAAGTTGCTCGCTCACAGCGGCCCTGGCCCTGGTGACCTTGGCCCTGGCCATGTTGTTCACGCCGGACGCTGCGCCCCACTTTCCGTCATCCTTCTTCAACCACCATCGCTTCCACGACCTGCTTGCCTTCTCCCCCGTTGGGCTTGAGCTGTTGGGGATCCTGCTGCTCTGTCTGGCGGTGCGGGCGGCGGCCCGGGAGTCCGCCACCGGCCCCCGCGGCCCCCGCACCACGCGAAGGCTCGCCGAGCGCCTGCTGATCCCCTCGATTGCCACGCTCATGCTGGCTGGCTGGGTCGCCGCCAACTGGTTCGGAGCCAACCGACTGGCCATCGAGAAGGGCCAGTTGCGGGACATCGCGCGGACCGCCGCCGCGGGCCTCGAATCGGCCGATATTCAGGCCATGGCCTCCAACCCCAACGCCCTGGACTCGGCCTCCCTGACCAAGGTCCGCGCCAAGCTGGGCCAGCTTGCCAACTCCTCCGAACTGCTGGGCTTCATGTATCTGCTGAAGGACGCCCCGGCCGGCCCCAACGGCTTGACGGCCATGACCATCCTGGCGGATTCAGAGCCCGAGCAGTCCCCCTTCCACGGTCATCCGGGCGAGATGATGCCCATACCCCCTGCGCCCAAGTTGGAGGAGTTCCTGAAGAAGGCCCAAGGGGGCCGAGCCGTGGTGATTGGCCCCCTGCAGAACGCCATGGGCACCTGGTTCGCCGCCGCCGCGCCCCTGGCGGACCCCACGGGGAAGGTAGTGGCCTATCTGGTGGCGGTGTCCAACGCCAATCACTTCCTGCAACCCGTGGCCTTGAACAGGCTGTGGGTCATCCTGACCACCATGCTGGTGGGCGCCCTGCTGTTGCTGTTCTATGTGGCCCAGAAGCAGACCCGCCGAGATTCCCAGATCATCGCCGCCGGGGAAGAGCGCTACCGGGCCCTGTTCTCCCGGATGATTGACGGCTTCAGCCTTCAGGAGGTCATCCGGGACGACGGGGGGCGGGTGGTGGACTTCCGCTTCCTGGAGGTCAACCCGGCCTTCGAAAAGATGCTGGGCCTGCCGGCGGACCAGGTGCTTGGCAGGTGTGGCCGGGAGGTCTTCCCCGGCATCGCGGACCGATGGGTGGAGCGCTATGGCGCGGTGGCCCTCACCGGTCAGCCTGCCCACTTCGAGGACTTCTCGGCCAGCCTTGGCAGGCACTTTGAGGTAGCCTCCTACCAGCCCGCACCGGGGCAGTTCGCCTGCATCTTCACGGACGTCAGCGACCGCCGCAAGGCCCAGGCCCACGTGCGACTGTTGGCCCAGGCCATGGAGCAGACCGCCGAGGCCATCCTCATCACGGACGCCCGTGGCATCATTCTGTTCGTCAATCAGGCCTTCACCCGCATCACCGGCTACACCGCCGTCGAGGTCCTGGGCAAGACCCCGTCAATCCTGGCCAGCGGGCAGCACAAGGCGGGGTTCTTCGACGACATCTTCATGAACCTGCGCGGCGGCGGAACCTGGTCCGGACGCATCGTGAACCGCCGCAAGGACGGCACCCTGTACACCGAGGACTGCACCATCTCCCCCGTGGAGGGCGAGTCGGGCAAGCTGGAGTTCTTCGTGGAGGTCAAGCGTGACATCTCCAAGGAGCTGGCCATGGAGGAGCAGTTCCACCAGGTGCAGCGGCTGGAGTCCGTGGGGCGGCTGGCGGCGGGCGTGGCCCACGACCTGAACAACCTGCTGGCACCCGTGCTGGGGTACTCGGAGCTGATGCTGGACGACCTGCCAACGGGCACCCAGAACCACCAGCGCGCTGGGGAGATCCGCAAGGCCGCGGGGAAGTCCAGGGACCTCATCCGGCAACTGCTGGCCTTCAGCCGCAAACAGGTGCTGTCCCTGACCACCCAGGACCTGCGCGAGATCGTGCAGGGCATGGAGAACCTGCTGCGGCGGGCCCTGCGGGAGGACATCCTGACCGAGTTCAACCTGACCGACGACCCCTGCCTGGTGTCTGCGGACAGGGGCAAGGTGGAACAGGTCCTGATGAACCTGGTGGTGAACGCCCAGGACGCCATGCCGGGGGGTGGGCGGCTGAGCATCAGCGTGTCCCGGGTGACCCTGGATGGGGAACACTGCAAGACCCACGGAGGCAGCAAGCCGGGCGAGTACATCCAGCTGTCGGTGACGGATACGGGCATGGGCATCGACGAGGAGACCAGCAAGCACATCTTCGAACCCTTCTTCACCACCAAGAATGACATGGGCACGGGCCTGGGGCTTGCAACCGTGTATGGCATCGTGAAGCAGCACGGCGGCAACATCTGGTTCGTCAGTCGACCCGGCCATGGCACCGAGTTCCAGGTCTATTTGCCGGCGGCAAGGGCCCCCGAGACCATCCAGCCCACTCCCCTGGCAGAGCCCGAGCGGGCCCCCGGTTCAGAACTGGTGCTGGTGGTGGAGGACAATGAGATGGTGCGCAACCTGGCCGTCAGCATCCTGCGGCGGAACGGGTATTCAGTGGTGGGGGCCGCGGGGGGCGCCGAGGTCCAACAACTGTTGGCCGAGCGCAAGGAGCGGCTGGACCTGCTGTTGACGGTCGTGGTGATGCCCGAGGTGGACGGCAAGCAGGTGCGGCAGTTGGTGACGACGGCCCATCCCGAGGTCAAGGTGCTGTTCATGTCGGGGTACACCCGGAACGTCATCACCCAGAGCGGCATCCTGGAGCCCGGGGTGTGCTTCGTCCAGAAACCCTTCACGGTCCAGGAGTTGCTGGCCAAGGTGCGCAACACCCTGGACGGCGTGGAACCTGTGGCAGAGGACAATCAATGAAGTCGAGTCTGTCGTTGTTGCTGCTTGCAGTGCTGGTCTGGTCCTGTGGCTCGGGGGGCGGGGACGCCAGCATGAACCTGGACGCCACGGACTCCGTGGAGGCCACGTCCACAACGTCGGTCCAGGGGCTGATCCAGAAGGGCCCCATGCTGCAAGGCGGGACCATCCAGGCCTTCCCGCTGGACCTGGCCCTGAACCAGGGAGAGGAAGTGGCCCAGGCCCTCCTGGCCGACGACCTGGGGTCCTACGAGCTGCCCCTGGCTGAAGGTGGCCCGGTCCTGCTGCAGGCCCGGGGCGTCTGGTTCAACGAGCTGACGGGAGCGCTGTCCGGGACGCCCGTGACCCTGGGCGCCGTGGTGGCCCTTGAGGATGGCGCGAATGCTGTGAACATCAATGCGCTGACCCAGGTGTGCACCGCCCGGACCGTGGAACTTGCGCGCGGGGGCATGACCCTGGCCGCGGCCAATGTGCAGGCCCTGGACGAGCTGCTGGCCCAGCTTGGCATCTTCACCCCGAATACCCATACAGCCCTGGCCCCCCAGGCGCTGGATCTGGCCCTGGCCGACCCGGTGGACCATGCCCTGCTGGCGGGGTTTTCGGCGGTGCTGCTGCAGGCCGCCCAGCACCGCGGTGGGGCTGTGGACAGCAAGGTCCAGGAACTGTTGGGCCTGCTGACCCAGGACTTCGCCGATGGCACCCTGGACCCGGCCCTGGTGCAGGAGCTTGCGGAGGCCAACGAGGTGGTCGACACGGCCCTCTTCAGGAAGCGCCTCTCCACCTGGTATGCGGAGGTTCCGGACGGCCCGGGATACCAGTGCGCCGACCCGGACAGGGTGCTGGACGCCGACCTTGACGGCCGCGCCAATGCCTCCGACAACTGCCCCGGGGACCCCAACCCCGCCCAGACGGACACCGACACGGACACCATCGGTGACATCTGCGATTCCTGCCCCATCACGGCCTGCTCGGGCTTTTGCCTGGCCGCCGACGGTGCGGGCCGCCCCCAGGATCTGTGCCACCTGCCCTGCCAGGCTGGGACCTGCCCGGAGGACCAGACCTGCCTGCAGTCCGAAGCCCTGTGCGGCGCCCTGGCCAGTTGCTGCGTCCCCGACGGCGAGCCCGGCGGCGCCTGCCACGACGACCAGACCTGCGACGAGGGCAAAAGCTGCAGCCCCGACGACCCCTCCTGCCCCGCCCCCCTGAACTCCTGCTGCAAGTAGCCCCAGCGCCTTGTCCAAGCCGCGCACGAAGTAAGCGGATCCCCGCCCGGCCGGATCCGCTCCCTGGCGGTCGCGGCTTGGACGAACCCTGCCCAACCCGTTGGTTGACAGACCCCAACCCGGGGCTATAATCCGCCCGCCTTTCGAGGTCTGACAACTTGGAGTTCCTTCCAAACCCTTTGCTTTCTGGTGGTTGCATGTATCTGGTTCTGGTGGCGCTGGGGCTGCTTGCTCTTGGCGCTTTGGCATCGTTACGACTTGGGACCGGCAAGAAGGTCCTGGTGCTGTTGGTCTCCGGGGTCCCCGCTTCGCTGCTGCTGGCGGTGGCCTCGTTGCTGGTCCTGCTGGGCGGGCCCACCCCCTCCCTGACCCTGGAGGTCGGTCCGCTGCTTGGGGCCATCCCCCTGGTGCTGGACCCCCTGGCCGCCCTCTTCGTCCTGGCCCTCTCCCTGGTGTACCCCCTGTCCCTCCTCTTCTGCGGCGACTACCTGGCCCACCAGGACCTCACGGGCCGCCCCGTGGCCAGCCACTTCCTGGCCCTGCCTCTCTTCGCCGCCGCCATGGTCCTGGTCTTCCTGGTGCGCAGCGTCCTGGGCTTCCTGCTGGTCTGGGAGGCCATGAGCCTGCTGTCCTTGCTGCTGCTGGCCTTCGACCACCGCAGCGAGGAGGTCCGCGCCGCCGCCATCAACTACTTCATCTACGCCCACGTGGGCGTCGTCCTGATGATGCTGGGCTTTGCCCTGGCCTGGAACCGCACGGGCAGTGCCGACTTCGCCGCCTTCACCCCCGAGGCCCTGGGGGACACCGCCACCCCCGTCTTCTTGCTGCTGCTGGCGGGCTTTGGCCTGAAGGCCGGCCTCGTCCCCTTCCACTCCTGGCTGCCCAAGGCCCACCCCGCCGCCCCCGCCCACATCTCTGGGCTCATGTCGGGCCTGATGATCAAGACCGGCGTCTTCGGCATCGCCCGCACCATCCTGTTCACCGGCGCCGACAACCGCAGCCACGCCCTCATCCTGGCCGCCCTGGCCCTCATCACCGCCATCTACGCGGTCATCAACACCGCCGCCGCCCGTAACCTCAAGGCCCTGCTGGCCTGGTCCTCCATCGAGAACGCCGGCGTCATGCTGCTGGGTCTGGCCGCCGGCATGTTGGGGCTGGCCGCCGGCTCCCCCGTGGCCGCCTTCCTGGGCTTCGGTGGCGCCCTGGCCCACCTGCTGGCCCACGCCGTGTTCAAGAGCGCCCTCTTCTTCGGCGCCGGCACCCTCCACGGCCTCTTCCACACCTACAACCTGGACCGCATGGGTGGCCTGGCCCGCCGCTCGCCCCTCTTCGCGGGCCTCTTCCTGACCTTCACCGGCGCCATCGCGGGCCTGCCCCTGCTGGCGGGCTTCCCCGGCAAGATGGCCATCTTCCTGGCCCTGTTCAAAGCCGCCATGCCGGCCCACGTCCTCTTCAGCCCCGTGGCCATCGGCGCCGCCATGCTGCTGGCCTTCTGCAGCACCGCCGCCGCCCTGGCCTACATCCGGGCCTTTGAAGCCATCTTCCAGGGCCCCGAGTTGACGCCCCCCGACCTGCACAACCTGCCCGGCCCCCGCAGCAAGGCCGCCTTCTTTGTGGCCGCCGCCCTCCTGGTGGCCGCCGGCCTGGTCCCCTTCCTGTTGCTGACCGCCGTGGCCGCCCCCGCCGCCCAGCTTGTGGGGCTGCCCCTGGACCTGGCCCTCCCCAACCTTTCCGTCATCCCCGTTTGGCGCCTCACGGGCCTCTTCCTGTTCTTCCTGTTCATGACCCTCATGCTGTCGCGCCTGCGCCGCGCCTTCGTCACCACCCCCGACGTCAGCGGCGTCCCCACCTGGGGCTGCGGCTACCACGAGCCCACCGCCCGCATGCACTACAGCCCCCAGTCCTTCAGCCGCCCCTTCACGGTCCTCTTTGATCTGGTGGCCACCGTCCGCGAGCGCCTGGACACCCCCCGGGGCCTCTTCCCCCGGCACGCCTCGCGCCACTGCGAACCCGGCGATATCCTTGAGGAATACCTCATCAAGCCGCCCCTCTCGCTGATGATGCGCTTCCTGGCCCTCTTCGGCTGGATCCAGCGCGCCGACACCCGCCGCTACATCCTGTACGGCATCGTGTTCCTGGTCATCTCACTCATCTGGATCATGGGCAGAAAATGAACGAGCGCATCCTCTACAGTCTGCTGAACCTGGCCCTCCTGGCCGTCCTGCCCTTCCTGATGGCGGGCCTCATCACTCGCACCAAGGCTCGCTGGGCCGGTCGCCAGGGCCCCCCCGTGCTCCAGCCCTTCTACGACTTCGCCCGCCTCCTGCGCAAGGGCCGGGTCTTCAGTGCATCCACCTCCTTCATCTTCCATCTGGCGCCCCCCGCCTCCCTGGCCGCCGTCCTGTGCGCGGCCCTGCTGACCCCCCTGGCCGGCGCCTTCCAGTTCGAACAGTTCCCCGGGGACTTCGTCCTCTTCGCCTACATGCTGGGCCTCTCCCGCTTCCTCATGGCCCTGTCGGCCCTGGACACCGGCTCCTCCTTTGAGGGCATGGGCGCCTCCCGGGAGGCCTCCTTCGCCATCTTCGTAGAGCCCGCCTTCTTCCTCTTCGCCGGCTCCTTTGCCCTGGTCAGCGGCCACACCAGCTTCGGCGACATGATGACGTTCCTGCAACGAGGCACCGGCTGGGGCGAGATCCTGGCCCTCATGGCCGCCATCCTGCTGTTCCTGATGATGCTTGCGGAGACCTGCCGCGTCCCCGTGGACGACCCCACGACCCACCTGGAGCTGACCATGATCCACGAGGTCATGG
>CAIXZC010000385.1 GCA_903923815.1 uncultured Myxococcales bacterium | reverse complement strand
GTTGATGCCCTCTTCGGCCAGCGCCTGGACTTCCTCAAGCATGTTCATCATGGCCACGTGCAGACCATTGGTCACTCTGGAGCGGTCGATCTTCTGGGCAGCGTCAGCAGCCAGTTCTTCGAACTTCTCCTTGGGGGCCCCGCACTTGGGGCAGACTTCGAAATCCATCTCATCAGCGATATAGCCACAAACGGTACACTTGAACATGGGTCCTCCTAGGTGCTTGGTTCAACGCGCGCAAGTATGGTCGTTGGTTGCCCCAAGGTCAAGTGGGCCGGCGTCTGCGAGTGTTTGCAAAGGCCGGACACCTGGGGCAGAATCGGGCCACTTGTTAGCACCAATAGTCATTCCCAGGAGGGACCATGCGCTGGTCTTGGCGTCTTTCTCTGACGACCCTTGGTCTTGTGGCTGCTGCGGCGGCCTGCGCCTTCAGTCCCGAGGTTGGCATTGGCAGCACCGCCGACACTCTACCCTCTGTCGATTCTCTGCCCCCGCGGGATCTGATGGACGGAAGCGGAGCGCCGGACCTGCCTTCGGATGGTCTGGACGCGGCCAAGGAGTTGCACCTGGGGACCGACCTGGTCGAGGTTGCCGGGGACGGAGGAGGGCGAGACGCGACCAGGGACGGTGGTAGCGATACGGTGGGCGATGCGGTGGATGCGGACGGGAGCGGGTCCGACACACTGATTGACCTCGCCGCCGACCTTGATCATCCGCCGGTCTGTGCCGAGGACGAGGAGTGCCAGGCCCCGGCGCCAATTTGCAAGGAGTACAAATGCCTGCCCGATGGCCTTGGCTCCAAGACCTGCGCCTTGGTGGACGCCGAGGATTCAAGCCTTTGCAACTCGGATCTGGATCTGTGCACCAGAGAGACCTGCAAGAGCGGCGTCTGCAGCCCCGGCGTACTTGTGGTGTGTAGCCAGCCAGATGAGTGCAAGGTCTACGACTGCAACAAGCTGACGGCAGTGTGCGAGGTCACCCAGAACCTCAGCGGCATTCCCTGCAAGGACGACCAGGTCTGCCTGGACGGGGTCTGCCAGAGCTGCGGCAACGGCACCTGCGATCCCGACGAGACTTCCTGTACCTGCCCCGACGATTGCGGCAGCCCCTGCGCAGGGAAGTCCTGCGGCGACGATGGCTGCGGTGGCACCTGCGGCACCTGCGGCAACCAGGACTACTGCGTCGCCAGCAACTGCGCCCCGCGATGTGGGGATGGCCTGTGCATGGCCGCCGACGGCGAAACGTCCTGCACCTGCGTAAAGGACTGCGGAGCACCTTGTGCCAAGGCCGACCTCAACTGCGGCGACGATGGCTGCGGTGGCACCTGCGGCACCTGCGACCTGGCCTCTTACTGCTACCGGGGCAAGTGCCTGGCCAAGTGCGGCGATGGTCTGTGCCTTCCAGAGGACAACGAGACCCAATGCAGTTGCCCAGAAGACTGTGACGACCCCTGCGGCTCCCGGGAATGCGGCATGAACGGCTGCGGCGGAGACTGCGGCTCTTGCAGCAGCAGCAAATACTGTCTGAACGGCGTCTGCACCCCCCGCTGCGGCAACGGGTCCTGCGAGCCCGGTGTCCAGGAGAACTCCTGCAGCTGCCCCAAGGACTGCGGCAGTCCCTGCTCGGGCAAGGTCTGCGGCGACAACGGCTGCGGCGGCATCTGCGGTACCTGCGACAAGGGCTACCTCTGCAACGGGGGTCAGTGTAAAAGCAAATGCGGCGATGGCACCTGTGACTCCGACGAGACCTCCTGCAACTGCGCCGACGATTGCGGCGACCCTTGCAAGAGCCGCCAGTGCGGTGACGACGGCTGCGGCAAGAGCTGCGGCACCTGCCCAGGGACAACCCCCAAGTGCAACGCCTCCGGTCAATGCGTGGCTGTCTGCACTCCTGCCTGTGGCGCCGCTGAGTGTGGCAACGACGGTTGCGGCGGCTCCTGTGGCTCCTGCGGGTTGGGCTTCGAATGCGTGGCCGGCAAATGCGCAAAGATATGCGTACCTGAATGCAGTGACCGGGAATGTGGTGACGACGGCTGCGGCGTGGCCTGTGGCACCTGCCCTCCCACTGGTTACTGCGCTGAAGGCAGGTGCGTACCCAAGTGCGGCGACGGCTTCTGTCTGGCCTCGGACGGAGAAGGACAATGCACCTGCGCCGCCGATTGCGGTGACCCCTGCCAGGGCCTGGAGTGCGGGGTCAACCCCTGCGGGGGGACCTGCGGCTCCTGTGGCAGCACCAAGTACTGCGACGCCGGCCTGTGCAAACCTCTTTGCGGAAATGGGGCCTGCGAGCCAACCGCCGGGGAGACCCAATGCAACTGCTCCCTGGACTGCGGCTCCCCCTGCAAGGGCCTGGTCTGCGGAGGCGACGGCTGCGGCGGTACCTGCGGTGACTGTCCCGGGGGGCAACACTGCTCGGCCGGAGCCTGCGTGGCCAATTGCGGCGACGGCTTGTGCCTCTCCACAGACGGCGAGACCCCCTGCAACTGCACCAAGGACTGCGGCCAGCCCTGTGCTGGCAAGACCTGCGGCGACAACGGCTGCGGGGGCACCTGTGGCACCTGCTCCCTCTCCCAGTATTGTGCGGCCGGCGCCTGCAAGCCCCTTTGCGGCAACAGCCTGTGCGACAGCTCCAAGGGCGAAACCCAGTGCAACTGCCCCAAGGACTGTGGTGACCCCTGCGGCGGCAAGACCTGCGGCGTCAATGCCTGCGGGGCAAGCTGCGGTGCCTGTGGAGTCGGAGCCGACTGCCTGGACGGCAACTGTCAGCGCTGGTGGGTCCTGGTCACCGGCGCCTGGGACCACAGCTGCGGCCTCAAGGGAGATGGCAGCGTCTGGTGTTGGGGCAGCAACAGCAATGGCCAACTTGGGGATGACAGCAACCTGCCCAGGGTTGGGCCCGTGAAGGTCCCTGGCTTGAGCGGCGTGACCTCACTCTCCGCGGGCTTCGGGCACACCTGCGCCGCCCTGTCCGATGGCAGCGTTGCCTGCTGGGGCCTGAACGACAGGGGCCAGCTCGGCGATGGCACCAAGGTTGACCGTTGGAAGCCCACGCCGGTCCCCGGCCTGGAAGGGGCCACCTCCGTGGCTGTGGGCAAGTACCACAGCTGCGCCGTGGACCTGGGGCAGACGGTTCACTGCTGGGGCTACAACAACTACGGGCAACTGGGGGACGGCACCAAGACCCAGGCTCTCGCCCCCGTGACGGTCCTTGGACTTACCGAGGTCAACGCCCTGGCCCTTGGCGCTTCCTACTCCTGTGCCCTTACCCAGGGCGGACTGGCCTGGTGCTGGGGCTACAACTCCAGCGGGCAACTGGGCGACGGCACCAACATTGGCAAACTGCTCCCGACCCAGGTTCTCGGATTGCCCTTCGCGCGCACGCTGGCGGCAGGCTCCAGCCATGCCTGTGCCGTGGACGGTGACGGTCAACTGTGGTGCTGGGGAGGCAACGCCGGCGGCCAACTTGGCGATGACAGTTTGGTGTTCAAAACGCTCCCCACCAAGGTCAGCGGCCTGCCCCAGGTCAGCGCGGTGGCAGGAGGCTACCAGCACACCTGCGCCGCCGGCACCGATGGCAGCGTTTGGTGCTGGGGCAAGAACGAGTTCGGACGCCTGGGAAACGCGATCCTCTTCCAGGCCCTGGTCCCGGAACGGGTTGCCGGCCTCGCCGGAGTCCTTGGAGTCTCAGCCGGCCAGGAGCACTCCTGCGCCCTCCACAACGACGGCGTGTTCCGCTGCTGGGGCCGGAACAACCTGAACCAGCTTGGCAACGGCGTAAGCGGAGGCGGCAAGACAGTGCCCCAGGCCATCCCTGGCCTGGCTGGGGTGGCCCGGTTGGATTCGGGTTCCGTACATGTCTGCGCCCTGAAGAATGACAAATCGGTTTGGTGCTGGGGAGACAACTCGGCGGGCCAATTGGCCGACGGTACGAAGTTGACCCGGCCCACCCCCCAGAAGGTCGCAGGTCTCTCCGACATCAACGCCCTCAGCGCGGGCGGCGGCCATTCCTGTGTCCTCAAGGGAGACAAGAAGGTCTGGTGCTGGGGGGACAACTCCTCCGGACAAATGGGTCTCGCCGCCGGAGTCGACCCCATGGGCCCCACAGAAATAACAGCCCTTGGGGAAGCGCTGGCCGTCGCCGTGGGGTCGGGCCACACCTGCGCCATCAAGACGGACAAGACCGCCTGGTGCTGGGGCTACAACGCCTACGGCCAGTTGGGCAACAGCACCACCGGGGAGACCAGCCCTCCGCTGCAGGTCACTGGCCTCACCAATGCAATTGCCATCGAGGCCGGCTATGCCCATAGCTGCGCCATCAAGGACGACTTTTCTGTCTGGTGTTGGGGGTACAATCAGTACGGGCAGTTGGGCAACAACAAGACCACCGACAGCTCCGTCCCGGTGCAGGTTAGCGGCCTGACGGGTGCGGTGGCCCTGGCCGTCGGCGTCGTCGAGACCTGTGCCCAGACAAACGACGCCAAGGTGTGGTGCTGGGGAGGCAACGGCAGCGGCCAGTTGGGCAACGGCAACACCACCAAGAGCCTGGTGCCTGTGCAGGTGTCTGGACTGACAGACGCCGCTGCCATCAGCGCCGGCCCCTCGCCGTCGGGTTGGGCCTACAACCCCTTCGTGTGCGCCAGAAAGACAGGGGGGACTCTTTGGTGCTGGGGCGCCAACGAGTCCGGCCAGTTGGGCAACGGTGGCAACACCAGCAGTTCCCTGCCAGTCCAGGCCCAGGGTCTGACTGCGGTGGCCTCGGTGGGAGCGGGCGCCGGTGGCAGCCACACCTGCGCCTCAAAAACAGATGGGTCCGTCTTCTGCTGGGGCAGCAACCTCTACGGCGCCCTTGGCGACGGCACAGCGCTCTCGTACACCCCCGTGAAAGTCACTGGCCTGCCCTGACCGCCGGGACTCACTCCTGGGGCGACGTATACAGGTGGACAAACTCCTTGAGCCCCCCGCCCGCCCGGGCTAGACTCCGACCGTATTTCTTCTTCCCAGGAGTCCACCATGAGTAACGCGTTTGTCGGTCTCGAGCCTGCCCTGCTTTGGAAGCACTTTGAAGCCCTGACTTCCACCCCCCGTCCCTCAAAGAAAGAGGAGAAGGTGGTGGCCTTGGTGCGCGCCTGGGCCCAGGCCAAGGGCTTTGTCTTTGAGTCCGACGAGGCCGGCAACGCCCTGGTCCGCGTGCCAGCCACGCCCGGTTGCGAGGCCATCCCCGCGCTGGCCCTCCAAGGGCACCTCGATATGGTGGCCGAGAAGAACAAGGACAAGGTGTTCGACTTTGACACCCAGGGTCTCCAGGTGGTCCGTGACGGCGACCTGCTGAAGGCTGACGGCACCACCCTGGGCGCCGACAACGGCATCGGCGTGGCCATGGCCATGGCCCTCTGCGAAGAGAAGGACCTTCGCCACGGCCCCCTGGAGCTGATCTTCACCATTGACGAAGAGACCGGCCTCACC
>CAIXZC010000384.1 GCA_903923815.1 uncultured Myxococcales bacterium | reverse complement strand
GTTCTTGGTTTCATGTTTGCTCCCTCCTTGGTTTGTGCCGCGGGCCTAGAAATTGACGCCCAGGAACAGGTTGGGCTCGAACAGGACGTAGTTGTTGGTCCAGCGGGCCTCCTTCTTCTCGAAGCCCGCGGGGCCCTTGGTGTCGATGGGCCAGTAGTTGATGTGGACCTGGGGCTCGAGGAAGAAGCGGTTTCGCAGGAAGGCCCAGTGGTAGCCAAGGTGGTAGGACGAATAGAGCTTGAAGCCGCTGTCCACCTTCTTGCCGTTCTGGTCCAGGTAGCGCTTGACCAGCGGCACGACCTGGATGGAGGCGAACAGCCCCTTCCACAGGAACCGCTGGTAGGAGAGGCCCACGCCGTATTCGTGGATCTTCCCGGGGTAGAACTCGCTTTCCTTCATCAGGTGCGAATCCCACAGGGGGATGCCCATGGGCTCGAACAGCTTCCAGGAGCAGGCCTTGATGGCGATGGTGTCCTTGGGCGTGAGGCGGTAGCCGAAGTGCAATTCGTACATGGACACGGAGTCGGGGAAGGGATTGGTGGCGGTCAGGTAGGTGGTGCTGACGAAGAACCTGTGCGACGGGGGGCGGCCCTTGCTTGCGGCCTCGGCGGCCCGACCCGTGGAGGGGGCCAGGGCCAACAGCCCCAGCAGGGCCAAGAGGGTCAGAAGAGCCAGGAAACCCAGCGCACACCTGCCTGGCCTGGCTGTGGGGGCCTGGGGGCCCGGGTTGACGGAGCGGCACTCGGACTGGTCTTGGTTCTTCCAATTCATCCTGACCTCCTGTGGCTTCAAGGGGCCCCTTTCCAGGGCCTCCATCTTCTTGGCTTACACCGTAAGCGTACGCTGTAAGTGTGTCAATGCTTTTTTTGCTTGCGCCCGGTGTGGGGACTGGTGTTGACTGCTTGGGCTGGCCAGGCGGCCGGCAAGGAGGCTCGGGGATGGTGAACAGGGCAAAGCGCCGGGGAGAGCCGCGAGAACCCCTCAGTCGGGAGCGGGTGCTGCGGGCAGCCATCGCCATGGCCGACCAGGACGGCGTGGAGTCCCTGTCCATGCGCAAGCTGGGCCAGGCGCTGGGGGTCGAGGCCATGTCCCTTTACCGCCATGTGGCCAATCGGGACGACATCCTGGACGGCATCTGTGATCTGGTCATTGGCGAGATCGGCGTGCCTGCCCAGGACGCGGACTGGAAGCTGGCCATGCGCCGGAGGGCCATCAGTGCCCACGAGGTCATCCTGCGGCACCCTTGGGCGTCCACACTGCTGGAGTCCCGCGGCGGCCTCAGTCCCGCCCGGCTGCGCTACGTGGAGGCCATCATCGGCAGCCTGCGCAGGGGCGGCTTCCCCATTGAGGGGGCCTACCACGCCATCGTCATTCTGGACGCCTTCGTGTACGGCTTCGCCTTGCAGGAGGTGAACTGGCCCGTCAGCGCCCAGGAATCCCCCGCCGCGACCCGGCGGCTGCAAGGGCAGGTGCCCGAAGAGGACTTCCCCAACCTGACGGAGATGATGAATTACGTCATCACCTCGCGGACGGCCCGCAACGAGGCGGGTGGCCCCGAGGGCCCCTACGAGCGGGAATTCGAAAAGGGACTGGATCTCATCTTGTACGGCCTGGAGAAGCTGCGACGCTGAGGGCCCGCCGGGGGCCCAGCCTAGACTTCAAGAACAATCCTCCCCCGCGCCCCACCCGAGGCCAGGTATTGGATGGCCTGGACTGCCTGGGCCAGCGGGAAGGCACGGTCAATGACTGGCGTGATGCGGCCCGCGGCAAGCAGATCGGCAAGCTCGGGCATTCGGGGCAACCCTGCTGAGGCAGCGCGCAGGCCGGGCAACTGCCGAACCACCAGGGACAGGGCCGTAAGCCCCAGGGCGCGGGGCACCCCACCGAACCAGCGGTGCCCGAAGGCCCCGAAGTGGTCGTGACTCACCAGCACATAGAGGCCGCCCTTGGTCAGCACCCGCCGGCACTGGGCAAAGGAGTGATTGCCCGGGATGTCGAGGATGATGTCATAGCGCTCACTTCCCCTGGTGAAATCCTCTGTGGTGTAGTCGATGACGCGGTCGGCACCGAGGCCACGCACGAGGTCAAGCTTGGTGGCATGGTCCACACCCGTGACTTGGGCCCCGACGGCCTTGGCAAGCTGCACTGCGACGGAGCCCACGCAGCCGGCGGCGCCGTTTATCAAGACGTTCTGGCCCGGGGCTAGGCCACCCAGGTTGCGCAGGTTGGCAAGGGCGATGAGCCCGGAGGTGGGCACCGCGGCGGCCTGCTGGAAGGTCAGGGCGGGCGGCTTGAGCACCAGCGCGTGGGCGGGGACGGAGGCGTACTCGGCGTAGGCGCCGCCGTTGTGCCATTGGTGGCCGCGGACGCACTCGCCCAGGACCTCGTCGCCGATTTTCAGGTGTTCCACGCCGGGGCCCAGGGCCTCCACCCGCCCCGCCAGATCCGTCCCTGGCACCACGACGGCAGGTCGGCGCAGCCCCGCCCCCATCAGGCGCAACACAGAGGGCCGGCCCGTCACCATGTGCCCCACATCCGGGTGCACCGACGCCGCACAGACGCGCACCAGCACCTCGCCCGCCTGCGGAACCGGCGTAGGCAACTCTTCCAGCTTGAGGACC
>CAIXZC010000383.1 GCA_903923815.1 uncultured Myxococcales bacterium | reverse complement strand
GGCGAAGCGTCTCCCTCCGGCCTGCCCTGCGAGAACTACACCACCCAGGCCGCCTGCGAGATCCCCTGCGACTGGATCCTGGACACCTGCATGGTCGATCCCTGCGTCGACAAGGCGGAGGCTGCCTGCGCGACCACTGACTCGGATAACGGCTACGGCAAGTGCGTCTGGCAGGATGGCGCTTGCGCGGCCCCCTCGGCCGAGTCCTCCTGCACCACCTACACCGACGAAGAATCCTGCACCGCCGCGTGCACCTGGGCCGACGACGCCTGCACGGGCGAAGCGTCCCCCTCCGGCCTGCCCTGCGAGAACTACACCACCCAGGCTGCCTGCGAGATCCCCTGCGACTGGCTTGGCGCAGCCTGCCTCGTGGATCCCTGTGTCGACAAGGCGGAGGCCGACTGCGCCACCACCGACTCCCTGAACGGTTACGGCAAGTGCGTCTGGGCCGCGGGGAGCTGCACCGCCCCGACCACCGAGAGCTCCTGCGCCACCTACATCGATCAGGCCTCCTGCGAAGCGGCCTGCACCTGGGCCGACAACGCCTGCACGGGCGACGCGTCCCCCTCCGGCCTGCCCTGCGAGAACTACACCACCCAGACTGCCTGCGAGATCCCCTGCGGCTGGGACGGCGCCGCCTGCATCGTGGCTGAATAACCTAGCCAACCTCAAGCGCGACCCTACCCCAGGACCGCCGCCAGTTCCTTCAGGAACGCCTGGCCGCCTTCTTTCAAGTCGCCGCCAAGGCCAAAGGTCAGCGAGCGGACGGCAATCTTGCCCATTCTGGTATTCAGGGGTGTGGGCAGCGGCGCGGGATACACCAGGAAGGCTTGGCTGCAGCCCTTGGCCTCGGCATAGGCCACTGCCTGATAAAGGTCGTCGTTGGCCACCTGCACCGGCCGCTTGTACTTGGTGTCCAACACCGCCAGCGTCCGCTGGGTCACCGCATCCCGCAGGACCAGGTCAATGTGAATCTTGAGGCCCTGGGCCAGGTCCACGGTCTCCTGGGCCCGCAACTGAACCCCCCCGGGCAGGTTGGCCTCCAGCCACCGCGCCACGAAGACTTCGAACAGCCGCGGCATGTTGATCAGGAAAGGCAGCATCTGGTGTTGCCCGTCCTGGTGCCCCGGACCCAGGTGCTCCAGAAAGAAGCGGCACAGCGCGTGCAGCGGCTGGTAGTCCTGGTTCAGCCGATGGTACAAGCGCCCCACGCAGGCCGCGGACAACTGGGGTTCCACCTTGGCCGCCCCGCGCAGCGCCAGAAAGGCCTGCCGCACCACCGCCAGCGTGTCCCCTTGACAGACCCCCGACCGCGCCACCTGGTACAGCGTCCAAGCCAGGATCTGGTTGTCCTCGTTGTCGGCGCTGTGCTCCTCGAAGCTGCAGTCGAAGCCCACCTTCCAGGGTTGCCGGCACACCTGCCGCAGGTCCATCCGGCCCTTCAGGTGGCTGAGTTCCTCCTGGCGCCCCTGGTACTCGCGGAAGAGGCCCTTGCGGTGGCGGTCCAGCACCCGCCGCGCCAGCACCACGGCCAGCCGCTGGTACAGGTCGTCCAGCGTCTCGCACAGAACCAGCGGCCCCCCTAGGAGCAGCGCGTCCAGGTTGTAGGCCAGTTCCAGCATTCCGAACAGATTGCCCAGGGGCACCTTGGGCACCAGCGCCAGCGTCACGCCCTCGGCCAGGGTCACGCGCCCGACCCAGCCCTTTGCCGTCAGCTCCCACTGGTAGCCGTTCGTGAAGGACGGCGCCTGCACCTCGACCTGTTCCCTGTACGACCTCCACAGCTTGTTCGCCAGTTCCTCGCTAAACGCCTCCTTGGGCATCGTGAGCGTGGAGTGCTCCTGGATCTCAAGCACCTGAGGAGCCGGGCCTTCAGCCTTCACTTCAGGATCTCCGGCCCGATCTTGGCCCAGCGGAACTGGTCCACCACCGAGGGTTTGTCGAAGAAGTACTCCTCCAGGTAGGGCTCGATCTCCATCTGCCAGATGTCCGGCAGCGCCTCCTTCAGCCCCTCCTTCAAAAAGAACGAGATGCCCACTTCGTAGTGCCGGTCGTTGATGGCCTTGTTCAGCTTCTCCAGCACGTTCACCAACCCGGGCACCGTGTCTTGGTTCGCCCCACCCTTGTGGAAGTCCCTCAGCACCTGATGGTTGGGGTACAGCCCTATGAACGCGAACCGCCGCCGCAGCGCATGGTCCACCAACGCGATGCTGCGGTCCGCGGTGTTCATGGTGCCGATGAGGCGCACGTTCTTGGGGATCTTCAGCTTGCTGCCACCTGCCAGAGGCACCTCGTCGTCCCGGTACTCCAGCAGGTACATCAGTTCGCCGAACACCCGCGCCAGATTGGCCCGGTTGATTTCGTCGATGATCAGCACGCAGACGCCCTTGCGCCCCTCGGCCTTCGTGCAGAACTCCAGGAAGCGCCCGGGCTCCAGCACATAGTCAAGCTTGCCGCCCACCGTCCGAGGCCGGATGCCCTGGATGAAGTCCTCATAGGCATAAGCCGGATGGAACTGGACCAGCTCCACAAACCCGTCCCCACCGCCCACCAAGTGCCGCGCCAGTTTCTGCGCCACAAAGGTCTTCCCCGTCCCCGGAGGCCCATACAGCACCGCCTGCCCCTTGCGCGCCAAGGCCCGCAGCCAGGTACTCAATGTGGCCTCGGGCGTGTGCGTTTCGCGGGAAAGTTCGGCCAGACTGTAGATGGGCTTTGTCTTGTCCAACTTCATCAATTTCTCCAGGGCCTCCACGGAATGGGAGTTGGTTGGCAGTTCGGTCAGGGTCTTCATGGGCAAGTCGCGCGCGTCTTCCGGCAACACCCACTTCCCCAGCCTTTCCCATTTCACCTTCCGGGCATGTCGGGCAAGTTGGTGGTCGGGGTCGTAGTAGTAGTCTGAAGCAACCGTCCCTACGCCCAAGAT
>CAIXZC010000382.1 GCA_903923815.1 uncultured Myxococcales bacterium | reverse complement strand
GTTGTTGACCTTGTCCACCAGGGTCTGGGATTTCTTGGACTCGGGGGTGGCTGCCCAGGCCCCTAGTTCCTTGTCGCCGAAGTTGGCGAAGTAGTAGATGTTGCCGCCCCAGCGGCCCTCGGGGCGTTCGGCATAGGCCAGGAACACGGTCTGGGCCCCCAGCTTGGGGTGCGCCACTTCAACCCGACCGTCCCACTTGGGCCCGGGCCCGTCGCCGGCCTTGTCCAGGTAGATCTTGACCTCTCCGCCCTGGCCCTCGACATTGACCGTCAACTCCTGCTGGGCCTGGACCTCGCCCAGGGGCCCCATGGTCAGCCAGTACAGCGGGCAATTCAGGGCCGGGTTGCAGTCCACACCATCATTCCATGGGTCGTCGTCTTCCTTGCTGGTGCCGTCATCAAGGTAGGCCTTGTGGCTGCGCTTGTGGACCGTGAAGGTCTCCATGGAGGGGCTGTTGTTGATGATGGTGAAGGACGCGGAGGTGTCCACGTTCGAAAGCTGGAGGCCGTTGGTGGACAGCGAGAAGGACCCTTCGACGGCCGTGTGGGGGGCCTCGCCGGGGGCCGCAACGGGCAGGCAGACGCCCAGGACGCCGTCCTCGGAGATGCAGGACTGCCCCGCAGCGCAGGCCTCCCCGGAGAGCTCGCAACTCTGACGGCAGACGTGCTTGTAGCAGACGCGACCGTCGCTGCACTCAGAGTCATTGGCGCAGTTGGAATAGCACTTGCCATAGAGGCAGTTCTGAAACACGGGACAGTCGGCGTCGTCCTGGCAGGTGGGCTTGGCCTGACCCGCGACCAGACAGGTGCCGTCGACGCAGGTGAGGTTGCCCAGGCAGCCGCTCATGAGGCCATCCGGGGGGCAGGACTTGAAGGTCCCGTCCTCCAACACCAGATCGGACGAGCAGGGCGTGTAACAGGCGGGCGCATCGGGGGGCAGGTCCCCCAGGTCGGCCTTGTCCTGGCAGCGGCCATCCCAGCACACCAACTCGCCGCCGCAGCCGCCGCCGGCTTTGCAGGCGCAGTCCTTGCTGCCCAGGGAACAGGGAACGCAGGAGTCCCCCTGGCAGCGAAGCCCTTCGGAGCAGAAGCCCGCGTCGAAGCAGGGCCCGCCAAGCAGGCCCGTGGCGTCGATGCAGACGGTGCCATCGTGGCAACTGAGGCCAGGATTGCAGCTACCCCCGGCACAATCGCATCCCAGCTCGCCCGGGACGCAGTCCAGCGACTGGCAGAACCCGCCGCTGCAGGTCGCCCCTGTGGGACAGACGGAGCCGCCCTTGCAGGCACAGCCCACCGTTCCAGCGGGACATCCCACGGCGGAGCAGACGCCTTCCTTGCACTCCAGCGAGCCCCCAAGGGGACTGATGCCGCACTTCAGGTCGGCCGTGCAGGCGCAACCCTCTCCGCCGGGGACGCAGCCTGTGGCCTCCTCCCGGCAGAGGTCGTCCTGACAGACCAGGCCTTCGTTGCAGTCCACGCCGTTGACGCAGTGGCAGCCCAGGATTCCGTCCTGGCAGTTCTCCGCCACCTGGCAGAGCTCCTCCCGGCATTCCAGGGATTCCAGGCAGGAGCCGTTACCGAAGCAGGCGCAGCCGTCGGTCCCCGCGGCGCATTCCGTGGTGCCGTCGGCCCCCTCGCCCCCGCCACAACCCGCAGCCAGGACAAGCAATGCCACCCAGAACAACCCGGC
>CAIXZC010000381.1 GCA_903923815.1 uncultured Myxococcales bacterium | reverse complement strand
GGAGATGCCGCTGGGGTCGAGGGGGGGGCACAGCTCTACCAGGTCGCAGCCGACGATTTTCACCGCCTTCAGCATCCGCACCAACTGATCCAACACCTTGAAGGAGATGCCGCCCGCCTCGGGGGTGCCCGTGCCGGGGAACTCGGAGGGGTCCAGCACGTCCAGGTCTATGCTCAGGAACACGGGCCGCTGACCGATGGCATCAATCACCTTGGCCATGGCCTCCGGGCTGCAATCCCTAAGGGTGCCCTGGCCGCGCATGAGGGCCCACTCCTCGCGGGTCCCCGACCGAATCCCGAACTGGAACAGGTTCTTGAGGCCCACCAACTGGGACACATGGTGCATGACCGCGGCGTGGCTGTACTTCTCGCCCTCGTAGGAGGGCCGCAGGTCGGCGTGGGCGTCAAAGTGCACCACGCAAAGCCCCGGGTGCTTCCGCGCCAGCATGCGCACCATGGGCAGGCTGACGGTGTGCTCGCCACCTATGCCGATGGGCCGCTGCCCGCCAGCGAACAGGCGCTCCAGGCGGCCATCCAGCCCGTCCACAAGTTCATCCAGGGGCGTGGTCTCGGGGCAGTCCAGGTCCCCGAAGTCCGCAAACTTCAGGTCAAAGAGGCTGGCGTCCGCCACCTGGCAGTACTCCTCCAGGTTGTAGGAGGCCTCCCGCAGGGCCCGGGGCGCCTCCACGCTGCCACGGTGGTAGCTGCCCGTGCGGTCCAGGGGGATGCCCACAAACGCAAAGGCCCCCGCGGGGGCGTCTTCGGAAGCACAGATGAAGGTGTTTGGGTTTTCCATGGGCCCGCTCAGCCCTTGATGAGCTTGGCGGCGAAGGCCGGCAGCACGAAGGCCGCGTCCTGGGTCTGGGCGCTGTAGTATTTCAGCTCCCCCAGCTCCCCCACCCTCTTGGCGTCAAAGTGGGCCTTGGGGGTCTGGGTCATGGAGGCCATGGCGAAGGTCCAGTAGCCGCTGGGATACATGGGGATGGCCGCGCCGTATGGGTGGACCAGCTTGAACACCTGCCCCAGCTCCACGAAGATGCGCTGCCACACGTTCACGTCGAAGAAGGGGGACTCGGTCTGCTGCACGAAGATGCCGCCGGGGCGCATGGCCGCCAGCACATCCTTGTAGAAGGGGATGCGGAACAGGCCCTCGGCGAAGCCCACGGGGTCCGTGCTGTCCACGATGACCACGTCGAACTCGTTCTTGTGCTGGCGAATGTACTCGATGCCGTCGCCCACGTAGACGTCGCTCTTGGGGTGGTCCAGGCCGCAGGCGGTGAAGGGCAGGAACTCGCGGCTGCTGCTGATGACCAGGTCGTCAATCTCGCACAGCACGGCGCGCTTCACGCTGGGGTGCTTGGTGACTTCGCGCAGGGTGCCGCCGTCGCCGCCGCCAACCACCAGGACGTTCTCCGGGTTGGGGTGGGCCAGCAGGGCCGGGTGCACCAGCATCTCGTGGTAGGTGAACTCGTCCCGCTGGGTGATCATGACGCAGCCGTCCAGGATCATGACGCGCCCCAGTTCGGCGTTCTCGAAGATCTCGACGTGCTGGTAGGGGCTCTTCTGATCAAACAGCACCTTGTCGCGCCGGATGAGGGCGCCGGTGGTGTCTTCCTTGATCAGCTCATAGAAGTAGGAGTCAAGACGGTGGGACATGGGAACCCCTCTTTCTTCGCGGGCTACTGGCGATGGAGGACCACGGCGGCGAAGGCCGCGCCGTGCTTCTGGACGGTGTGCTCGGCGGAGATGCTCTTGATCTCCTTGATCTTGAAGCCCCGGTGGATCATGGCGGCCTCGGCCATGGCCCGCACCTGACGCTCCACATCCTCGGCGTGCCCCGTGGAGTGGTGCTCCATGATGACGCCCGGCAGGCTGGGATCCTCGGGGACGGCCACGGCCACGGCGGCGGCCACGTGCTCTCCGGGAATGGAGGACGTGATGTCCGCGTAGGCCAGAGGCACGAAGCTGCCCGGCTCCAGCGGCACGATGCCCGTCTGGGTCATGGCCG
>CAIXZC010000380.1 GCA_903923815.1 uncultured Myxococcales bacterium | reverse complement strand
CTCCTCGGAGACGCCGATGATCTCGGGGGCCTGGCGGGTCCAGCGGGTGGACTCAAGGGCGTAGAGCTCGTGGAGCAGCTTGTGGATGATGATCTCTTCTTTCACGGTGGCGGTGATGGCGGGCAGCTTGCCGTCGCGCTTCACCTGGGCTTCCAGCTCCACGCCCATGTGGACCAGCATGGTGGCGTCACCGCCGTCATCCACGATGAGGTTGGGGCCCTTGCCCCCGGGGAACTGCAGGGCCTGGAGGGTGCACCACCAGTACTCCTCCAGGGTCTCGCCCTTCCAGGCGAAGACGGGGATGCCCTTCTTGGCCACAGCAGCCGCCGCGTGGTCCTGGGTGGAGAAGATGTTGCAGCTGGCCCAGCGCACCTGGGCGCCCAGCTCAACCAGAGTCTCGATGAGCACGGCGGTCTGCAGCGTCATGTGCAGAGAGCCGCTGAGGCGCAGGCCCGCCAGGGGCTTCTTGGGGCCGTACTTGCTGCGCACGGCCATGAGCCCGGGCATCTCCTTCTCGGCGATCTCGATCTCGCGCCGGCCCCAGTCGGCCAGGCCCAGGTCGGCCACTTTGTATTCGGCGGCCACGGTTCCGGTTCCACGGTCAAAGTGCATGTCGCTGACGATTCCCATACCATTCCTCCTTGGTTTCACAGATTGACCAAGGGGGTCAATCCGGCGGGCAAAACATCGTTCCGATGTGGTTGGAAGTCAAGGATATTCAACAGATTCAATGGTGCCGACGGGCCCTTCGGCGAAGCCCCGCAAACAGCAGGCTGGCGGCCAACCCCAGCAGGAAGATGGGGGGCTTGAGGGTCCCTCCCACGGCGCAGGAGGCCGTGCTGCCAGCAGGGTCGCTGGTGCAACTGGCCTCGTCGGTGTAGCCGTCGCAGTCGTCATCCAGGCCGTTGTCACACAGCTCCTCACCGGGAAAGGAGGGCTGGGCGCTGCAGATCT
The DNA here is from genome assembly GCA_903923815.1 of uncultured Myxococcales bacterium. GTDB lineage: Bacteria > Myxococcota_A > UBA9042 > CAIXZC01 > CAIXZC01 > CAIXZC01. The sequence goes on along the minus strand of CAIXZC010000380.1, from coordinate 1,462 downwards.
CCCCGAGGGCATCCTGGGTACAGATCCACTTGCCCGTGGTGCGGCACACGCCCACCCCAACGGTGCAGCTCTGGCCCGCGGAGAAGCCCTCATCGGTGCCGCCGTCGCAGTCGTCATCCAGCTGATTTCCGCACAGCTCCAAGGCCCCTGCGGCGGCCTCCACCACACAAACAGTTCCAACGCCGTCGGGACGGCACTCCAGGGCCCCGGCCCGCCGACACATGCCCTCTCCAGAGGTGCAGGGAGCCCCCACCTCAAAGGTCTCGTCGGTGCTGCCATCGCAGTCATTGTCCAGGGCGTCGCACAGATCCTCTTCAGCCTGATACAACGGGATATTGGGGCAGTACCAGCCGTAGCTGCCGCAAACCGGCAGGGCCTGGGCGCAGACCCCCTGGGGCTCCACCCCGCAGAACTGGACCAGCCCGGGGTTGGGCTCGTCTTCGTCCGTCACCCCGTCACAGTCGTCGTCCACGCCATCGCACAGATCGGGGGCCCCGAAGCAGCCGCCGCAGTCATTCCGCAGGGCCTCGTCGGTGAAGCCGTCGCAGTCGTTGTCGGCGCCGTCGCAGGACAGCTCGTCGACCTCGAAACCCGCCGGGTAGGGGCAGCCCCAGCCGGCCTTGCCAAGGCAGACCGCCTTGGTCCCCAGGCACAGCCCGGAGGTGAGACAAAGGTAGGGTGGCACCAACTCGCCCAGGTCGTCGGTATGGCCAGAGCAGTCGTCATCCACGCCGTTGCACTCTTCGAAGTTGCCGGGGCCCACGGTGGGGTCGTGGTCATCGCAGTCGCCCTGGGATTCGGAGAAGCCGTCACCGTCGTGATCGCAGTAGCCACCCTGGAGCCCGGGGTTGGGTAGGGTGTCCAGGCACCAGGCCTCCGGGGTGTCGTTCCCGGCGGCGTCCGTGACGGAGGGTTCCAGGGAAAGGGAGTAGCCCAAGGGGCAGAGGGGCCAGCCCTCACCTCCCCAGACGACCCGGTCCTGCAGCAGTTCTCCAAGGTACAGCTCCAGGCTGCCCTCAGCAGCATCCAGCGTCAGGGACTCTCCGAAGTAGTAATCCGCCGGCACAGGGCGATCGTTCTGGGCTTCCTTGCTTTGGGCCAGGACGGCGAAGGCCCCCGGTGCCAGGACGGCGTCCGCGAAGGGCCAACCCTGGAACAGCCGCCCCCCGGCGTCGCGCACCCGTAGCTGGTCTAGGGGCAGGGGCTCGGGGCCTGGGTTCCAAAGCTCGAACCAGGTCCCTGCAACGCCCCCCCCGGATTTATTGGCAGCCTGCGGACGGAACATGAGCTCGGTGACCAGGATGCGCCCCTCCTGCTGCTGGGGATGGGGCTCCTCACAGAAGGTCTTCACGGGGAAGACCAGCAGGCCCAGCAACCACAGAATGGGGAGACTTCGTGACATCAGGCCCTCCAAGCCGGGCATGAGTCTAACCAGCATGGGGGCTGCAAGCAAATAGCAAGG
>CAIXZC010000379.1 GCA_903923815.1 uncultured Myxococcales bacterium | reverse complement strand
GACTTGGCCTTGAAGATGTAGCCGCGCAGGCCCAGGGGGACCAGGTCCTCCACGCGGGCGGCACACCAGGCGTTCATCTGGTCGGTGACGTCCCGGCGGCTGTGGCTGGTCACCATGCGCGGCGCCTGGGGGGAGCCCTCCAGCCGGAAGGCCTCCCGGGGGACGCCAAAGCCCGCCTCGTATTCTGGACAGACGGGGACCAACTCGAAGCGCGGCGCCAGGATATCCACCACCCAGTGGTCCAGCTTGTGCCCGCCGTCAAAGCGGACCTTGTCCCCCAGGAGGCAGCGACTTACGCCCAGTTTCATGCACCCTCACTTCTTTCAGGTCGAGCGATCCTGCCCTGCTGGAGGGCCCACTGTCAATCAGCCAATGGCGCAACGGGGCGGGGGCTGTGGGCGATGTAGTCGTCGACCTTGAACTTGCGCCGGCAGCCCTCGAGGTTCATGTAGCGGACCTTGCCGAAGATGGGGCGTTCCGACCAGGGGCGGTCATGGACGCCGCCGATGGCCCAGGCCACCCCCACGTAGCCGTTGGAGTCGCGGCCGTCCAGCAGCCAACGGTTGTTGAGTCGCAGGGCCAGCTCAAAGGCATGCTCGGGGCAGTCGGTCCATTCCAGGATCTTCTTGGCCCAGTACATGCGCAGGTAGCCCTCCAGGTGGCCTCGCAGGGCCAGCCGGTGCTGGGCCGCGTTCCACAGGGGGTCGTGGGTTTCGCCGTTCTCCAGGGCGCTGTCCTGGTACAGGTGGGGGCGGACGTCGGCGCGGTGCAGGTCCAGGGTCGCGCGGGCCCAATCGGGGAAGCCGGCGGGGCTGGCGAAGCGGGGGTTGTACCAGCAAAAATTGTCCGCCAGCTCGCGGCGCACCAGCAGTTGCTCCAGGTAGGCGTCCTTGGCGTCTTGGGGGGCGGGCGCGGCCTGGACCGCCAGGGCGATGCGCTGGGCCGACAGTTGCCCAAAGTGCAGGTGGGCGCTCAGATGGGAGCAGACCGAGGCGTTGGGATCATTGGAGCGCTGGGCATAGAAGGGCAACCCCTGGGTCAGGAACTGCTGAAGCTGGCGGGCGGCGGAGCGGGCCCCGGGCTCCAGGTCGCTGACGGGCGCGTCCCGGTAGACGGCGCGCAGGCTGGCCTTCAGCTCGGGCAGGGGGAAGGCGCCCTGCACCGACGCCGGGAAGGGGTGCCGCAGGAGGGCCGGGATGGGCGTCAGGAAGTGGGGCAGCAGCTTGTGGTAGCGGGGGCGCAGCGTGTAGGCGCCCCACTCGGCCTTCTGGGAGGCCAGGCGACAGGGCACCACGTTGCGGGAGTCCACCTCCACCATGGGCTCGCGCCGCTGGGAGGCCACCTCCACCACCCACTGCCGCTTGGCGGGGGCGGGGTCGAAGTCCGACACCAGCAGGGCCGGGCCCAGCCGATCCAGGAAGGCCCCCAGCTCCTCCGGTGGGTGGCCGCACAGCACCAGAAAGGGGATGTCCAGGCCCGCCAACTCCTGGGAGACCTCGGCCAGGCCCCTGAGCAGGAAGTCATAGTGTCGCACGGAGGCGTCGGGGAAGCTGGGCGTCAGGGTGAACACCACCACCAGCCCCCGCTGCCGCGCCAGCGCCGCGTCCTGAGCCGCCAGCAGGGCCCAGTTGTCCTGGACCCGCTGCTCCCGGCTCATCCAGTAGACCACGGGCCCTGGGCCCTCCTGGCCCTGACGGATGGGAAAACAGCGGCCCTCGTCAACCCGGAAGCCCGGCCCCGGCGGCGCGTCGCCCCGAAGCAGTAGGCCCGCGTTCATAGGGGGGCCTCGGGGGCCAGGGGCTCGACCTGGAGGACCAGACCCTTGAGGTAGTCGCCCTCGGGGAAGGACAGCAGCAGCGGATGGTCCGGCCCGGCGTTTAGCCTGTGGATGACCCGGGCGTCCACCCGGGCGTCCAGGGCCGCGCCGAAGAGGATCTTCTGGAACAGGTCCGGGTCCACCCGTCCGGAGCAGGAGAAGGACACCAGCAGGCCGCCGGGCCGCAGCAGTTGCAGGGCCTGGAGGTTGAGGTCCTTGTAGGCCCGGGCCGCGGTCTGCACCTGGGCGGCGGAGAAGGCCATCTTGGGGGGGTCCAGCAGGATGGCGTCGAAGCGCCGGCCCTCCTTGCGAAAGCCCCGCAGCAGCTTGAAGATGTCCGCCTGCAGGAAGTCCTCAGGGTTCACCGGCAGGCCGTTGGCCTCCAGGTTCTTGCGGGCCAGGGCCAGGGCCTCCGCGGAGGCGTCCACGTTCAGCACCCGGGTGGCGCCGGCGGCCAGGGCGTGCACCGCAAAGCCCCCCGAGTAGCAGAACAGGTTCAGCACCTCCCGGCCCTCAAAGAGCTGGCCGCACAGGGCCCGGTTCCGTGCCTGATCAAGGTAGAAGCCAGTCTTGTGGCCCCGGTGCAGGTCCGCCAGCAGCTTCACGGGCGTGCCCCGGGGGCCGGCCTCCAGCAGCTCCACCAGGTCCGGCGGGGTCTCGCCCCACAGGACGCCGTTGGACTCGCCCAGGCCTTCCTTCTTGCGCACCTCGGAGTCGCTGCGCTCCAGCACCCCCCGCGCCCCCACCAACCCAGCCAGGACCTCCGCCAGATGCTGTTTGCGCTGGTCCATGCCCAGGCACAGACACTGCATGACCACCCAGGGCCCATAGACATCCACGATGAGGCCGGGCAGGCCGTCCGCCTCGGCGTTCACCAGCCGACAGGCGAAGGGCCGCTGGGCGCCACGTCGCGCCACCGCCCGGGCCAGCAGGTCCTGCCACAGCGTTGACTCATCCACGGGGGCGGCCCCGAAGGCCACCAGCCGCAGGGTTATCTGGGATTGGCGATTCAGCAGGCCGTGGCCCAGCAGCGTCCCGTCCGCCGCCTGGAGGGCCAGCAGGGCACCATCCGGGGCCTCCTTCGGGACCCGCGCCAGGGCGCCCTCGAACACCCAGGGATGTCGAAGCAGTACGGCCTTCTCACGTCCTGGTTTCAGCCTGGCGGCAACAGTAGTCACGGGGTCCTCCGGCGCTGCGTCCAATGGCGCGGATTATGCGCCAGGGCCCCCATAAGAAAAACTACTTTTCGTCTTTGGGGCGGCATTGTAACCTGACGACCTCTGAAAACATTGGAGCCACCCATGACCAACCCCCTGCCTCAGATGCCCGTGGCCATTTCTCCCCTGGTCAAGTCCATCGCGGACAATCTGACCGAGGGGCTGTACATCCTGGACCACAACCGCACCATCCTGTTCTGGAATGCGGCCGCCGAGCGCATCTCCGGATACAAGGCCAGGGACGTGGTGGGCCACCAGTGCAGGGACAACATCCTGATGCACGTGGACGAGTTGGGGCACCGCCTCTGCGAGACCCTGTGTCCCGTGGCCATGTGCCTGACCGATGGGGACCGGCGCAAGGCCCGGGTCTACCTGCACCACATCGACGGTCATCGGGTCCCGGTGGACGTCAAGGTCTTCCCCGTCCACGACGACGAGGGCAAGATCGTGGCCGCCGTTGAGGTCTTCAGCGAGGTCCCGGACAAGAAGGAGATGGAGCGGCGCATGTTCGAGCTGGAGCAGGCGCTGTTCGTGGACTTCCTCACCAAGATTCCCAACCGCGCCTACGGCGAGCAGCGGCTGGTGGCCTCCCTGGCGGAGCTGTCCCGCTACGCCTGGCCCTTTGGCGTGCTGATGGTGGACATCGACCACTTCAAACGCATCAACGACAACCACGGGCACCTGGCGGGGGACGAGGTCCTGCGGATGGTGTCGGCCACCCTCTCCGGCGGCATCCGGCCCTTCGACCTGGTGTCCCGCTGGGGCGGCGAGGAGTTCCTGGTGGTGCTGTCCAACGTGGACAACGAGAAGATCAACCTGCTGGGCGAGCGTCTGCGCGCCCTGGTGCAGAACTCCTACAAAGAGGTAGGGGGGCTACGCCTGGGGGCCACGGTCTCCATCGGCGGCACCCTGGCCAAGCCCGATGACACCCAGGAGACCCTGTTGGCCCGGGCCGATGCGGCCATGTATCAAAGCAAGTCCGGCGGCCGCAACCGCGTGACCATCAATCGCATCTGATTGCCTTTCCATCGCCGCGTTGCCATTCTTGGGCCGCGGACGCGGAGGGCCCCATGCACGAACATCTGACTCAGACTCCTGGCTTTCTGGACAACCTCCTGGCGGTGGCGCTGAACCTGTCCCCCTGGTTGCTGGTGGGGGCCGCCGCGGCGGGGCTCATCCACGGGCTGCTGCCCGAGGGCTTCGTGCGCCGTTCGCTGCGGGGGCGCTGGGGTGTGGTCAAGGCCGTGCTGCTGGGCATTCCCCTGCCGCTATGCTCCTGCGGGGTCATCCCCGCGGCGGTGGGCCTCAAGAAGGATGGCGCCAGTGACGGGGCCTCCGTGGGCTTCCTCATCAGCACGCCCCAGACGGGCGTGGACTCCATCCTGGTCAGCGCCTCCTTCCTGGGCTGGCCCTTCGCCCTGTTCAAGGTCTTCTCGGCCTTCGTGATGGGCATGGCGGGGGGGCTGCTGGCGGATCTTGTGTCGCCCGGGGCCAGGCCATCCCCGGAGTCTGCGGTCCCCCTGGTCCCCACCCATCCGGCCCATCGCCCCGGCCTGCGGGGCATGTTCGCCCACGCGGTGGAGACCCTGGAGAGCATCTGGTACTGGCTGTTGTTCGGCGTAGTCCTGTCCGCCGCCATCAGCACCTTCATCCCCCCCGAGACCATGCAGCGCTTCGCCTCCCTGGGACCCCTGGGGACGGCCCTGGTGATGCTGGTCCTCTCCCTGCCCATGTACGTCTGCTCCACGTCGTCGGTGCCCATCGCGGCGGCCCTGGTGGCGGGGGGCATGCCCCACGGCGCGGCCCTGGTGTTCCTGGTGGCCGGGCCCGCCAGCAACGTGGCCACCATCGGTGCCGTCTACAAAACCTTCGGCGCGCGGGTCTTCTGGGTCTACCTGTCGGTGGTGGCCCTGGGCAGCCTGGGCCTGGGAATGCTGTTCGACGGCATGGGGCTGGCGGGCAGCGCAACCGCAGGGCATCAGCACGAGGCGGGCCCGCTGGCGATTGCCTCCACGGTGGTCGTGGCCGCCGCCATGCTGTGGTTCGCCGTCCGGTGGTTGGGGGGGCTGCGGGGGGCCAGGAAGAAGCCCGCCACCGAGGGCGCCGCGGACATCCGCAGCTTCCAGGTCCAGGGCATGTCCTGCCAGAACTGCGCCCGAAAGGTCGAGACCAGGGCCGGGGGCCTCAGCGGCGTGAAGTGGGCCAAGGTGCGCCTGGACCAACAGCGCCTGGAAGTCGCCGGCCCCGCCACGGACCAAGAGATCACCAAGGCCCTGGAGGCCGCCGGCTACCGGGCCCAGCGCATCGACTAGGGTGCCAGGTGCTAGAACCCCGAGGCCTGCAGGGCCAGGCGGGCGTCCAGGATCTGGAGGTTCTGGGAGAAGAAGCGGCGGTTCTCTTCGGGAATGTTCACACTGACGGCCTGGATGCGGCTGCCCTGGAGGTTCTCCCGGGACAGGGTGGAGGCCTGGATGTCGGGGCCCAGGTCCAGCAGGACCTCGGGGGCCAGGGCCTCGATGCGCTGGCAGACGGCGGGCCAGTCCACGGGGTGCAGGATCATGTCCCGGACCAGGTCCTCCACGGGGTTCTCGGAGGCCCGCAGGTCCTCGCCGGCCCGGCAGCGCAGGACGGGAATGGTGAGGCTGGCGGGGTCGATGCGCACGCCCACCTCGGCGATGTCCTCACAGGCCCGCTTCACGGCGCTGGCCATGTAGGGGCTGTGGAGGGGCGCCTGGACCCGCAGGAAGCGCCACCGCAGGGGCATGCCCTGGAGGCCGCCACGGAACCAGATGAGGGAATCCACGGGACCGGAAAGCACGATGCGGTCCGAGCTGTTCACCAAGGACAGGTACAGCTGGCAATCCTCGGGCATGCAGGAGTTGAACTCCTCCAGCCGGGTCTCCAGGTCAGTGCGGTTCACGCCCTGCAGCGAGGCCATGGGAGAGGGCCGGCCTTCCTGGTGCGTCTCCCAGTGGCGCAGTTGGTCCCGGGTCAGGGGTGTGGCGGGGAAGGCCTGCTGGGTGCGGAAGCCCTGCCGCAGCAGCCAGGTGGCGTAGCCGATGGCCACGTCCTCGAACTGGCGGCCGTCCAGATTCTGGGCCAGCAGGGTGGCGGCCAGAATGCCTTGGCTGTGGCCCGTGGTGCCGATGGCGGCCTGGGCTGCCTCCCGGGGCAGACCCTGCTCCCGGGCCCGGATGATCTGGGAGGCCTGGGTCAGGAAGATCAGCGGATGGGACACCACAGAGCTGGCCAGCACCTCGGGGGTGGGGCAGCAGTCCTTCTCGAACCAGGTCAGGACGTCCAGCG
>CAIXZC010000378.1 GCA_903923815.1 uncultured Myxococcales bacterium | reverse complement strand
TGGCAAGGAAGGCGTCATCACGGTTGAAGAAGCCAAGTCCATGGACACCTCCCTGGAGGTCGTGGAAGGCATGCAGTTCGACCGCGGCTACCTGTCCCCCTACTTCGTCACCGACAGCGACCGCATGGAAGCCGTCATGGAGAACGCCCTCATCCTGCTGTTCGAGAAGAAGATTGGCAGCATGAAGGAACTGCTCCCCGTGCTCGAGCAGGTCGCCCGCTCCGACCGTCCCCTGCTGATCATCTCCGAGGACGTTGAGGGCGAAGCCCTGGCCACCCTCGTGGTGAACCGCCTGCGCGGCACCCTCAAGGTCTGCGCCGTCAAGGCCCCCGGCTTTGGCGACCGTCGCAAGGCCATGCTGGAAGACATCGGCATCCTCACCGGCGGCCGCGTCATCACCGAAGACCTGGGCCTCAAGCTGGACAAGGTCACCCTGGAGGACCTGGGCAAGGCCAAGCGCATCGTCATCAGCAAGGAGAACACGACCATCGTGGATGGCGCCGGCTCCCAGGCTGACATCAAGGCCCGCGTGTCCCAGATCCGCAAGCAGATCGAAGAGTCCAGCAGCGACTACGACCGGGAGAAGCTGCAGGAGCGCCTGGCCAAGTTGGTGGGCGGCGTGGCCGTCATCAACGTGGGCGCTGCCACCGAGACCGAAATGAAAGAGAAGAAGGCCCGCGTGGAGGACGCCCTGAACGCCACCCGCGCCGCCGTTGAAGAAGGCATCGTGCCCGGTGGTGGCGTGGCCCTCGTCCGCTGCATCGAGCCCGTGGAAGCCGCCATGAAGAAGATGACTGGTTCCGAGCTCATCGGCGCCCAGATCATCCGCCGCACCCTGGAAGAGCCCCCTGCGTTGGATCGCCAACAACGCCGGCCTCGAGGGCAGCATCGTGGTGCAGCAGGTCCGCTCCTCCAAGGAGAAGGCCTACGGCTTCGACGCCCTCAAGGAAGAGTACTGCAACATGCTGGACGCCGGCATCATCGACCCCACCAAGGTCACCCGCAGCGCCCTGCAGAACGCCGCCTCCGTGGCGTCCCTGATGATCACGACCCAGTGCGCCATCGTCGAGAAGCCCAAGGAAGACAAGGGCGCCGGCGGCATGGGCCACGGTGGTGGCGGCATGGGCGGCATGGGCGGTATGGGTGGTATGGATTTCTAGGCTGACGCTCCCGTTCCGACGGGACTGAACGGCTAGTGGCTCTGGGCCGGTTCCTGCTGAATCAGAACCCCGCGCGAAAGCACGGGGGCCAGCGGACCGGCCCTTTGAGTTTTCGGAGGATCAAGCATGGTCAAGAAGATCGATCACATCGGCATCGCAGTGGAAAACCTGGACAGCGCCGTGGCCTTCTGGCGCGACTCCCTGGGCATGCCCCTCCAGGGCATCGAAGAGCTGCCCGCCCGGGGCCTCAAGATTGCCTTTTTCAAGGTAGGTGAGGTCCTGGTCGAGCTGCTGGCGCCCCTGGGCCCCGAGTCCGAGATTGCCAAGTTCCTGGAGAAGCGCGGCCCCGGCATGCACCACCTGGCCCTGGAGTCCAGCTCCCTGGACGAGGACGTGGCCGGCCTGAAGGCCAAGGGCGTCCGCATGTTGTCCGAGAAGCCCGCCCTGGGCGCCGAAGGGTTCCCCATCATCTTCATGCACCCCAAGGACAGCGCCTGCGGCGTCCTTATGGAACTAATCCAGAAGTAAGCGGATCTTCCTGCCGCAGCCGCCTTCGGTCGCTCGCTCTCCGCGCAGCCCCTCTCCGACTCCGCGGAGTAGGGGCTCGCTCCGCGCTCCCTCCGGCCGCAGCCGCCTTCGGTCGCTCGCTCTCCGCGCAGCCCCTCTCCGACTCCGCGGAGTAGGGGCTCGCTCCGCGCTCCCTCCGGCGACTGCTTGTCGTCGTCGCTGGCCTCCACCCCGTCCGAACTGTGCACGTCAGTAAGCGGGCAGTTCCGGCTTTTCCTTGGGGCATGGTGCAACGAAGTATTGCCTCAACAATGCCAGCCTAACAGGCCCCAATCCTTTGCCTTTTGTCCTACCGCAGTACACCGCAATTGGGTCCTTGCCCAGAGCCCGCAGCACGGTGCCAGCGGTGGCGGGTCCCAGGGCTTTGAGGTCCACCAGATCCTGCCAGGCAAGGGTTTCCAGGGGCAGGCGGCGGCCCAGGACGTACCAGGCCCAGGCAGCGGCTCGGGGGTGGTCGGCCTTCAGTTCCCCCGGGCCCCCTCCGAACCAGTGTCTGCCGGGTGGGGCCTGGGCAGGGAAGGGGCGGGCCAGCCGGTCCTCGACGATTTCTCGGGGCTCGCGGCCATCGCAGAAGGCCAGGGTGGCGCCGCTGCTGTCCACCGAGACGGGCACGCACGGGGCGGACGCCGGGGCCTGTTGGCGCCAGTCGACGGGGCGGGCACACGCACGGGGCAGCAGGAACAACAGCAGTAGGACAAAGCGGTTCATGCATTAGTTATCGAAGGGAAGGGGACGCGGGGAAGGGCGGGCAGGCTAGTCGGTCAGGCAGAAGCGGCGGCGCAGCAGGCGCATGGCCTGATCCATGTCCTCACCGCGGAGGATGAACGACATGGAGTCGAACTCGGCGGCGATGGCCAGGATGTTGATGCTCGCCTCGCCCAGGGTTTCGAAGACGAAGGCGGCCAGGCCCGAACTGTTCTCCAGGTCGCTGCCTCCGATGAGGATGCGGCCGATGTGGTTGTCCATGATGAGGCCCTCCACAGAGTCCGACAGGAACTCGCGGCAAAGGGCGGAGGCGCGGGCGAAGTGCTCCATGGTGATGGTGAAGGTGATGTTGGCGGCCCCCGCATCGGGGCAGTTCTGCACGATGGAGCGGACGGGCAGGGACTCCCGGGCAAAGAGGCGGAAAAGGCGGGCCGCGACGCCCGGTTTGTCGGGCAGGCCCATGATGGTGATCATGGCCTCGTCACGGGTCTCCCGGAGTTCTTCGATCTTGAAACAAGGATTCATTCAGCACCCCACAACCAAGTAGCAGACCCGCACCCTAGAAGACCGGCGGCCCCGGTGTCAACCTAAACGAAGCAGTCCTTGTCAATTAGCAGCCTTTCGGCTACCTTACAGCCCGCCCTGTTGGTCTGCCTTCACACGAGGTGCGTGGTACAGCATGGAAAAAGTCGTCCTTGGAGTCATCGGCGGAAGCGGTCTTTACGAGCTGCCAGAGTGCAAGGTCCTGGAGACCATCAACCCTGAGACGCCCTTCGGCTTCCCTTCGGCACCGCTGGTCAAGGGCACCATCGGGGACCTCACGGTCTACTTCCTGGCAAGGCATGGAGCGGGCCATCGCTTCAACCCGTCGGAGGTGCCCTACCGCGCCAACCTCTGGGCCCTGCGCGCCGTGGGCGTGACCCATGTCCTGGCCATCAACGCCGTGGGCAGCCTGCGTCTGGAGATCAAGCCCGGGGACCTGGTGGTGCCGGACCAGATCATCGACCGCACCAAGGGCGTCCGCGCCTCGACCTATTTTGAAAACGGCATCGTGGCCCACGCCGAGTTTGCCGACCCCTACTGTCTGGACTTCGCCGCCAGGCTGGCCAAGGCCGCGCGGGTTTCGGGGAAGACGGTGCATGAGGGGGGCACGCTGGTGGTCATGGAGGGCCCCCAGTTCAGCACCCGCGCCGAGTCCAAGCTTTACATCTCCTGGGGTGCCCACCTCATCGGTATGACTGCTCTGCCCGAGGCCAAGCTGGCCCGTGAAGCTGGGCTGTGCTACGCGTCCCTGTGCCTGGCCACGGACTACGACTGCTGGCACGAGGCTGAGGGCGACGTCAGCGTGGAGGCCGTGGTGCAGGTCATGCACCAGAACGTGGCTGCAGCCCGCCGCACCGTGGTGGAGTTGGCCGCCAAGCTGGGCAACTCCTTGCCCACCTGCAAATGCCGCAACGCCGTGCATCGCTCCGTCATGACCAATCACAGCAGCGCCGGGGAAGAGGCTCGCAAGCGCCTGGCCCTGTTGCTGGAAGACCGCTAGACATTCGGGGGAAAGCATGAACGAGACCAAGCTCCTGGTGGTGGGATCCCTGGCCTATGACCAAGTCGAGACGCCGCGGCGTCCCGCGGCCTGGCAGTTGGGCGGTTCGGCAACCTTCATCTCCCTGGCGGCGTCCCATCTGGTGCGGACGGCCGTGGTGGGAGTGGTGGGCAAGGACTTCAAGCAGGCCGACCTGGACCTGCTGGTGGGGAAGGGCGTGGACATTTCGGGCATCGAGACCGCCGAGGGTGAGACCTTCAAGTGGGGCGGCCGTTATGACGCCCAACTCAAGGAGCGTGAGACCCTGTTCACCGAGCTTGGCGTTTTTGCCCAGTTCAGCCCCAAGATTCCGGCCGCCCTGGCGGACGCGCCCTACCTGTTCCTGGGCAACTGTGACCCGGACCTGCAGCTTGCCGTGCTGGACTCCATGAAGGGCCTGCGCTGGGTGGCGGCGGACACCATGAACCTGTGGATCAACATCAAGCGTGAAAGCCTGCTGCGCCTGCTGGGCCGCGTGAACGCGCTGTTCCTGAACGACAGCGAGGCCGAGCTGCTTACCAACGAAAAGAACGTGGTGAAGGCCGGGCACGCCATCATGGCCATGGGCCCGTCCACCGTCATCATCAAGCGCGGCGAGTACGGCTGCGTGGTCATCAGCGGCGACGGCGTGTTTGCGCTGCCCGCGCTGCCCCTGGAGCAGGTGGAAGACCCCACCGGGGCGGGCGACTCCTTCGCCGGCGGCTTCATGGCCCATCTGGCCTCCACGGGCGACCTCAGCCCCCTGGGTATTCGCAACGCGGCGGCCTTTGGCACCGTGACCGCATCCTTCTGCGTGGAGGACTTCGGTCCCGCGCCCCTGGCCAGGCTTGACCGGGCCACGCTGGATGGCCGCCTCAAGCTGTTCGCCAACATGCTGTCGCTGCCCTGGGGAGGTTGTTGCCGATGAGCGCCGACAAGAAAAACCGCTTCATGCTGCCTGCCTCGCTGTTCTCGCCTCCGGGCACCAACTTTCTGTCCCGGGTGCTGGGGGATCTGGTCCACACCAAGCCCCCGAAGGCCATGCTGAAGGTGTCCATCAAGGCCTACGCCAAGAGCCTGGGCATTGACTTGGCCGAGGCCGACAGGCCCATCGAGGAGTACGCCACCTTCGCCGAGTTCTTCACCCGTCGCCTCAAGCCCGGCGCCCGCCCCCTGGCTGACGCCGCCGTGGTGTCCCCCGTGGACTCCATGGTGCAGGCCATTGGGCGCATTGACGGCGAGGGTCTCATCTCCCAGGTCAAGGGCCACGACTACAGCGTGGCGGACCTGCTGGGTACGGACGCCCACGCCTGGGCCGGCGGACACTTCGCGGTGCTGTACCTGAGCCCCGCCGACTACCACCGCTTCCACGCGCCCGTGGCGGGCACCGTGACGGGCTACCGCTACATCAAAGGCTGCCTGGTGTCCGTCAAGCCCTGGTTGCACAACCTCGTTGCGGGCCTGCTGGTCTCCAACGAGCGGGTCATCAGCTTCCTGGACACGGCCCTGGGTCCGGTGGCTGTGTGTGCTGTGGGGGCTACGGGGGTGGGACGCATCCATCTGGCCTACAGCTCCATGGTCAGCAACCTCGCGGGCGTCCCGTCCAGCGAAGAGACCCTGCGGGAACCCCTGCAAGTTGCCGCCGGCGACGAACTGGGCGCCTTCGACCTGGGCTCCACCATAGTCCTCATCCTCCCCGACGCCGGCCTCACCCCAGTGGTGGAGGTGGGCGACAAGCTGCGCCTGGGCCAGGCGCTTTTTGCCCGCTCCTGAGGGCCCCAGACCCCCGAATGTCTCAGTCGGTTGTTTGATGAAAAGGTTGGCGCCTAGTAGGCGTCTTCGTAGCGGACCACCAAGCTGCCGGCCGCGTCCAGCCACTCCAGCGCGCCGTTGCCGTCGAAGTTCACCAGGGCGCTGTCGAAGAGGCGATGGATCCACCAGGAAACCCCGCCGTCGCTGAGACGAATCAGGTAGGACCGGGAAGCGCATTGGACCGCAGCCAGGCCGCTGGACTGGTTGGCCTGGATGAGGGACACGCGGTCGCAGAGGCTCTTCTCCCACTTGAGGGCCAGCGTGGAGAGATCGTAGGCGGCCAAGGTCCCCTTCTGACGCCCCACCAGAAGGAGACCGGAGGCATCATCAACCTCCAGCACTGTGACATCGTCGTCCTGGGTGAAGGACGCTGCGAAGGTCTTGGTTTTGAGATCGAAGACCCGGAGTGTCCTGTTCCAGACGGCGAAGATGGAGTCCCTGGCGGGAGAGTACTCGGCCAGCCAGGTGGGGATATTGATGCCCGCGTAGGCCAGGACCTGGGCCCCGCCATCGGGGGTCCACTGCCAGACCTGGCAGGTCGAGTACGTGGGGCAGCGGGTGAAGAAGAAGCGCGAATTTTCCGCGTCGGCGGTGAGGTTGAGGGAGGTCTGGGTGAGGGTCCAGGTGTTGGTCACGGAGAAGCTGCTGTTGTATTCCACGAAGCCTAGGCTGTTCCCCGAAAGGTAGGTGCCTGCAGTGGTCCTCAGGAAGGCCTGACTGCTGCCCACCGAGGACTCAAGGCTGGTCTGGGACAGGACTCGGCCCGTGGCCTTGCTGATCCTGGTGGCCAGGCCGTCGCCCACGGAAAGATAGCTGTCAGGTGCGTCCCACTCCGCGTAGAGGGGTCTTCGGTAGCTGACCTGGTGGGCCGCAGAGGAAGAGGCACCGTTGAGGTTGATGACCATGCAGGAGCTCGCCCCCAGCAACAGCAATTGGTCGGCCTTCAGCTCAACCAGCCTGAAGTTACCGGACTCCGGGAAGGGCAGGATGGCGGTCCACATGTAGGAGGGGGCAAGGTAGGTGCCTGCCGCAGTGCAGAAGGCGGACGGGCTGGCCGAGGCGCTCAGGGCATAGGCGTTCAACTGTTTGGTGTTGGAAGCGAAAATGTAGTGCCGGTCCAGCTCGGAGGAGATGAGGGAGCTGTTGCCGGATATCCAGACGGTGCCCTTGGCGTTTGCGAGGGTGGCACCGGGCTGCATGACGCAGGAGGTGGTGCTGGTGAGGAAGTGGAAGTTGGCGTAGTTCTTCACGCCGTTTATGGGGTAGGGCGCCACGGTGGCGTTCGCCAGCAGGGCGACCCAAGCCTTGGCCACAGTGATGGTGGTCTTCTGGACGGTATCGTAGACCATCGTTGCCAGGGGCTTGCCAACGAAGGTGGGATTGTCGACCCAGGCCAGATAGCGGCCGTCCGGGGAGACGGACACATCTACCAGATACTGGCCTGAGGCCTGCTCGTTTTGGAGCACGCCGTTGGAGTCCAGAACCAGGATGTGGCGCAGGGTGTCGGTCGTCAGGTAGGCATTGACGATGATGGTGGAACCGTCGTGGACATAGTCGAGGGAGCTGTAATTGTTGATGTTCTGGCCAACGAAGGCGGGGGCGATGGCATCGAGAGTTATCTGTTCGCCGGAGATTGTGGGAAAGAAGAGGCGTGTGCCATCGCCAGCCAGGAAGCGGCCGTTGGCCAGGCGTCCAAGGAAGTTCATGAAAGGTGCGCCCAGAAAGCGGCGGTCTCGACACAGGGCACTGCCGGTGGCTGCAAAGGCGCAGTATTGGCCGGCACCGCAATCGCTTTGGGAGTTGCAGGTGGTCTCGTTGACGCAGACGCCCAGGACACAGACCGCACCGCTGGAATTGCAGTCCGCAGCCCCAGGCTGAAGTCCCGAACCCAGGTCGTTGCAGGTTCCGGCATAACCCTCCAGGCAGGTTGGCTGGCCGGGCTGGCAGACTTGATTGGCGCAGGCCCCGTTTTGGCAGTACTGGGACGCGGCGCAGGCCGTGGGGGCGTTCCAGGCGGTGCCTCCATTGGTGCAGCTCTTGAATGCCCACGAGCCGTCGCAGATCGCCTGACCAGGCTCGCATATGGGGGCAAGGCATTGGTTGGCGAAGCACACCATCCCTTGGCTGGCGCAGGTGGCACCGACGCAGGTGCCGTCCTTGCAGCTGTCTCCGGTCGTGCAGCCGTTGCCGTCATTGCAGGGGCCATCCTGGTTGATGGGAAGGAGGGCGCAGGTCCCGCCGGGCTCCTGGCAGGTGTTGGCTCGACAGGCGTTGTCGTTGGTCTTCGAGCAGGTGATGACGGTGCTCTCATCCACCACACAACGGTTGGGGAGGCTGGTCTTGTCACACTTCAGCAGGCCATTGCAGCGGACGCCGTCTTCAAAGGCGCCACAGTCGGCATCGGACCCGCACTGGCAGGTCCTGGTCCCGGGGATGCAGAATCCGCCGGCACAGATGTCTCCTTCCGTGCAAGGATCCTGGTCGTCGCAAGGCGCGGTGTTGGCGACGTGCTGGCAGCCAAGGCTGGGGCTGCAACTGTCAGTGGTGCATGGATTCTTATCGTTGCAGTCGGGGCTGTCGGCGCCCGGCTTGCAGGTCTTGTTCTCGCAGTAGTCGCCTACGGTGCAGAGGCTGTTGTCGGAGCAAGGGCCGCTGATGGCTTCATGGCTGCACAGGCCGGACTCGCTTTGGCAGGAGTCCCTGGTGCAGGGGTTCTTGTCGTTGCAGTCCCTCTCTTTGGAGACGCAGAGGCCGGCGTCGCAATGGTCATCATCTGTACAGGGGTTGCCGTCGTCGCAGGCCCCTGTCCGCGGGGTGGAGCGGCAGCCTTCCATGGGAACGCACTGGTCCGAGGTGCAGGTCTTGCCATCGTCGCAGCTTGGACTGGCGGGGCCGGGAAGGCAGGCCTTGTCCTGGCAGAAGTCGCCCACTGTGCAGGGATCCTGGTCGTCGCACTCGCCCTCGGCAAGGTTGACATCAATCTGGCCGTCACAGTCATTGTCCAGGCCGTCGCAGAGTTCGGGGGCGGCGGGGTTGATGGCCGGGTTGGCGTCGTTGCAGTCGGCACCTTCCAGGACCCCATCGCCGTCCGCGTCAGTTCCGTCCAGGCCGTCGCAGTTGGCGTCCACGCCGTCTCCCGGCAGATCCTGGGCCCCAGGGTAAATGGAGGCCAGTTTGTCATTGCAGTCGCGGCAGGCGTTGAAGGTGTCCTTGTCCTTGTCCAGGGCATCGTCCACCAGGCCATTGCAGTCATTATCCACGGTGTCGCAGACCTCAACGGCAGCAGGGTTTATGGCAGCAGCCCCGTCGTCGCAGTCCTCCAGGGCAGGGAAGCCGTCTCCGTCAAGATCGTCCAGGGGAGCCTGGCAACAGCGGAAGCCCGCCAGGGCAAATCCGTCCAGGTCAGGGGGGGCGGCGCTCAGGCCGCAGGCGGCATCGGTTCCTTCCTTCACCGAACCGCCAAAGAGACGGCCGTCGGCACTCCACTCCCAGAGGTTGCCCACCAGGTCAAAGGGGCCCTCGGGCGCTCTGGCGCAGGCGGGAAAGGCCCCCGAAACCGCGGCGCTGAAAGGCAATTCGGTGTGACAGCCCTCAGCCAGATACTCGGCACCGTAGGGGTAGGGCAGGGGGGCCCCACAGGCGGCAGCCAGTTCATCCAAACGGCAGAGGCGCCGCCCGACGGAGAGGCAGTGCTGGAGAGCCACCAGAGGATCGTTGACCGACCCCAAAGGAAGCTGGGCGACCTGATTGGGCCATTCATAGAGGTCCACGTACACGGGACCAAGGGGGGTGACAATGCGGGCAGTGTTCCGCGGCGCGGCCCCGCAGTAATCCACGGTGCAGGGGTCCACAGCGGCGTCTGGCTGGGCGTCCGGGCCCCCCAGGTCCAGGGGGTCTGGCTGGGCGTCGAGGACATCCGGTTCCTGCTCCTGGTCGGCCCCAGGGGAAGCCCCGTCGAGGCTGTCCATGGTGGCGTCCACCAAAGTGTCCCGGGGGCTGTCGGTGCCCGAATCTGACAACAGCTCCGACAGCGAATCGGACAGGGAGTCCGGCAGGGTATCTGCCATGGTATCCGGGATGGTGTCGGCCAGGGAGTCGGTTGCGGCGTCCCCCAGCGCGTCAGCTCGGATGTCCGCCTCGGTGTCCCTGGAGCTGTCCGAACGGCTGTCATGAACCGTGTCCGAGCCGGTGTCGGCGAGGCCGTCAATCCGGGTGTCCGGCGCGGCGTCCGGCACCGAATCCGGCCACGTGTCGGCCAGCTGATCCTTTTGATGAACGTCCGGGGGAGAGTCCCCAGGGAAGAGGTTGCAGGCTGCAAGACCAAGGGCCAACATGACTAGCACCAAACGGGGTGACAAGGCCGCCATCTCAACGCCTCAGGCTGGAGTCGATCTGGCCAGGATAATGGACCCGACGAGGTACTGGCGCAACGGGATATTTCCAGTCGCGTTTGGGGCCCCGGCCGGGACTGGCCCTCCAGCCCGCCTTTGCTGTTGCCGTCCGAGATTCACGCGACTATAATCCGGCCCACTGTTTTTCGGATGAAGTCCACTTTGGATTTGGAGGTAAGCGATGTTGATTCGGAACCTGACGCTGGTGGTTGCTGCGATTTCCGTGGTCGGTATGGCCGGCTGCAAGTCGGATAAGGCTGCCAAGCCCGCCGAGAAGAAGACCGAGGCCAAGGCTGAGGCTGCCAAGCCCGCCCCCGCCCCCGAGGCCCCCAAGCCCGCCGAGGCTGCGCCCGCCCCCGAGGCTGCCAAGCCCGCCGAGCCCGCCGCCAAGCCGGTGGAGATTGCCAAGCGCCCCGACATTGAGATCAAGAAGCTGCCCTCCATGTCCCCCGAGGAGATGGAAGCCCGCCGCAACAAGATCCGCGACATCTACAAGCTGGGCGACGAGCCCACCGAAGAGAACGCCGCCAAGCTGAAGGCCATGATCAGCGACGACACCCTGCCCCCCCACGAGCGCTCCGCCGCCGTGCGCGCCATCAGCCGCACCAAGCGGGACGACATGATCGAAGTCCTCAAGGGCTTCGCCGATGCCAAGGAACTGAACGTCGCCGCGGAGGCCGTCATCACGCTGTACCGTTGGGGCGAGAAGGAATTCGCGCTGCCCAAGCTGGAAGCCCTCCAGAAGAAGGGCGTCCCCCTTCGCCGCGCCTTCTTCCTGGGCCGTCAGGACGGCAACTACGTCTATGACGACAACGCCAAGGACTTCTTCACCAAGGGCATCGAGGCCATCCAGCCCCACGTGAAGCTGGACGCCGCCCTGGGCCTGCTGCACCTGGGCCAGATGGACGTGGCCCTGCCCCTGTTCAAGGCCGCCATGGAGCCCTCCGAGAAGAACTACGTGCGCCTCACCGCGCTGAACTACCTGGCGGGCGCCTCCTATCTGCCCGAGGTGGACCAGATCCTGTTCGCGGCCCTCAGCGACCCCGATCCCAAGGTGGCCGCCCGGGCCCGGCAGATCGTCGGCCCCCGCACCGAGCCCCGGCAGGCCGTGCCCCAGGATCCCGCCGCCGCCAAGGCCAAGGCCGACGAGCTTCCCCAGCCCAGCACCGAGCCCGAGTCCGGTGCCCCCGCTGAGGCCGCCCCCGCGCCCGTCGTCGAGGTTGCCCCCGCCGCTGCTGCGCCCGCCGCTGCCCCCGCCGCCAAGTGAAAGCCCGGGCCCAGGCCCACTCCAGCCCATCCCGGAGGTAAGCCGTGAAGCTGCTTGAATGCGTGCCCAATTTCAGCGAGGGCCGAGACCAGTCAGTCATCCAGGCCATCTCCCAGGCGGTCTCGTCGGTCAGCGGCGTGCGCCTGCTGAACGTGGACCCGGGGGCCGCCACCAACCGCACCGTGTTCACCTTCGCGGGGGAGCCCGAGGCCGTGTTGGAGGCCGCCTTCCAGGCCGTGAAAGTGGGCAGCGCCCTGATTGACCTGCGGCACCACCACGGCGAGCATGCCCGGAACGGCGCCTGCGACGTGTGCCCCCTGGTGCCCATCAGCGGCCTCACCATGGACGAGGTCGTGGTGCTGGCCCACCGCCTGGGCGCGCGCCTGGGCAGCGAACTGGGGCTCTCGGGCTACTACTACGAGGCCGCCGCCACCGCCCCCGAACGCCGCAACCTGGCGGTCCTGCGGGAGGGCGAGTACGAGGCCCTGCCGGCCAAGCTGCAGCGCCCCGAGTGGAAGCCCGACTTCGGCCCTGTGGCCTTCAATCCGAAGAGCGGCACCACCCAGGTGGGCGCCCGGGACTTCCTGGTGGCCTACAACATCAACCTGAACACGCGCAACGCCAAGATCGCCAAGGACATCGCCCTGGACATCCGGGAGAAGGGCCGCCTGTTGCGGGACGCCGAGGGCAACCGGGTCCCCGACGGGCAGGGCGGCTGGCAGCGCAAGGCCGGCCTGTTCTCGGCCTGCAAGGCCACGGGCTGGTACATCGACGAGTACGGCTGCGCCCAGGTCACCATGAACCTGACGGACATCAACCAGGCGCCCATGCACGAGGTCTTCGAGACCGTGTGCGAACTGGCGTCGGAGCGCGGTGTGCGCGTTACGGGCAGCGAGCTGGTGGGTCTGGTGCCCCTGCGGGTGCTGACCGACGCGGGCCGTTTCTTCCTGAAGCGCCAGGGGGCCTGTCCCGCGGCCAGTGACGCCGAGTTGTTCCACGTCACGGCCCGGACCATCGGCCTGAACGAGTACTCCTGCTTTGACCCCGAAAAGCGCGTCATCGAATACCTGCTGCGCGAGCCGGCACCCCTGGTGGGCCTGACCGTGGCGGGCTTTGCGGACCTGCTGGCGTCGGACAGCCCGGCCCCCGGTGGCGGATCCACGGCGGCCCTGGTGGGCGCGTTGTCGGCGGGCCTCTCCTCCATGGTGGCGGGCCTCTCCTACACCAAGAAGGGCTTTGAGGATCGCCGGGATCGCATGGAGGTCCTGGCCACCGAGGCCCAGGCCCTGAAGACCTGGTTCCTGGGGGCCGTGGACCGCGACACCAAGGCCTTCGACGCGGTGCTGGCGGCCATGCGGCAGCCCAAGAAGACCGACGACGAGAAGGCGGCCCGGAAGGCGGCCATTGAGGCGGCTTCGCGGCTGGCCATCCTGGTGCCCCTGGAGGTGCTGGAGCGGACCCCCGCGGCGGCGGCTCTGGCCCTGGAGGTGGCCTCCACGGGTCTGAAGGCTTCCATCTCGGATGCGGGCACCGCGGGCCTGTGCGCGGCACTCACCGCCAAGGCGGCGCGCTACAACGTGATGATCAACCTTTCCGGCGTAAGCGCCGAGGACGAGCGGGCCGGCTATCGCCAACGGGCGGCGGCGGCCCTTGCGAAGACCCTGGAAACCTGTGGGCGGATTGAAGCTCTGCTGGAGGAAACATGCTGAAGGGAATGAAGATCAAGGAAGTGCTGGCGCTGCGTGAGCCGGGTCAGCAGATCACGGTGAACGGCTGGGTGCGCTCGGTGCGCGACAGCAAGGAGATCCTGTTCGCCATGCTGAACGACGGAAGCTGCATGGACAGCCTGCAGGTGGTGGTGGACGCCGCCAACCCGGGCTTCAAGGCCGTCAAGCAGGCGGGCGCCGGCGCGGCCCTGTCCGTACACGGCGTGCTGGTGGCCTCCCAGGGCAAGGGCCAGGCGCTGGAGCTGAAGGCCGACGCCATCACCGTGCTGGGCGCCTGCCCCGAGGACTACCCCTTGCAGAAGAAGCGCCACAGCTTCGAATTCCTGCGCACCATCGCCCACCTGCGCCCCCGCACCAACACCTTCGGGGCCATCTTCCGCGTCCGCAACACCGCCGCCTGGGCCATCCACAAGTTCTTCCAGGAGCGCGGCTTCTTGTACGTGCACACGCCCATCATCAGCAGCTCGGACGCCGAGGGCGCGGGCCAGATCTTCCAGGTCACCACCCTGGACCTGGCCAACCCCCCCCGCACCCCCGAGGGCGCCATCGACTACGCCCAGGACTTCTTCGGCCAGAAGACGGGCCTCACCGTGTCGGGCCAGCTTGAGGGCGAGACCTTCGCCATGGCCTTCGGCGAAATCTACACCTTCGGCCCCACCTTCCGCGCCGAGAACTCCAACACGGCCCGCCACGCCAGCGAGTTCTGGATGATTGAACCCGAGGCCTGCTTCTACGACCTGGACGACGACGTCAAGCTGGCCGAGGACTTCCTGCGCTTCATCACCGCCACGGTGCTGGACAACTGCGGGGACGACCTCAAGTTCCTGGACGAGCGCATCGAGCCCGGCCTGCTGGCCCGCCTGGAGGCCGTCCGCAGCGCCAAGTTCAACCGCGTGACCTACACCCAGGCCATCGAAATCCTGGAGGCCAGCGGCAAGACCTTCGACTACAAGCCCTCCTGGGGCATCGACCTGCAGACCGAGCACGAGCGCTACCTGGCCGAAGAGCACTTCAAGGGCCCCGTCTTCGTGACGGACTACCCCAAGGAGATCAAGGCCTTCTACATGAAGCTGAACAGCGACGGGAAGACCGTCCGGGCCATGGACCTCTTGGTGCCCAAGGTGGGCGAGATCATCGGCGGCAGCCAGCGCGAGGACAACCTGGAGGTCCTGGAGGCCCGCATGAAGGAGCTGCACCTCAAGCCCGAGGATTACTCCTGGTACCTGGACCTGCGCCGCTATGGCTCGGCCCCCCACGCGGGCTTCGGCCTGGGCTTCGAGCGCACCATCATGTACCTGACGGGCATGCCCAACATCCGCGACGTGGTCCCCTATCCTCGCACTCCGGGCAGCGCCGAGTTCTAGCCCCCCCCGCCCCCCCAATAACGCATTGCAAGCCGCCGCCAGTTGCACTAGAATCCCTGCCCTGTAATGGGCATTCCCTATGGCTTTGTTTGAAGGAGACCGTAATGAGAAAAGCGTGTTGCTTGCTGATGGCGATTCCCCTCCTGGTTGGCTGCGATTCCAAGCCTGTTCTGGGCCCCGACGGGTTGCCCAAGGACATGCTGGTCAGGGTTGAGCCGGCGGACGGCACCATCAAGGCCGACAAGAGCGCCGAGCTTTTCGTCCAGAACTCCACTGGCAAGACCTACCAGTACGACTGGCAGGTCGCAGGCACCTGCAAGGGCAAGCTGGTCCAGAAGAACGAAGACGAGCCCTTTGCCCGCACCTATCAGGCCGGCAAAGAAGGCAAGGAGTGCCAGGAAGAGATCACGCTGACCATCAAGGGCGAGAAGGACAGCTACACCAAGAAGCTGTACATCACGGTCCAGGGCAAGGCCGCCTATGCGCAGCTTGAGCTGAAGCCCGAGCCCACGCCCGATACCTGGAAGTTCGTGAACGACTACGACGCCACCCTGGAGGGCAAGGACGTGGTCTGCAAGCGCGTCGAGAAGCGCCCCAAGAAGGTCGAAGGGGCCCCCGCCGACGCCAAGCCCGAGTTCGAAGAGGTGACCCAGGAAGACCCCGTTGAGGGCATCACCTACAACCTGCTGGGCGGCGTGTTCGGCAACTGGGGCTACGAGTTCGGCTCCTGCAAGTTCGGCGAGGCGCCCGCCAGTGACCCCGGCGTGCTGACCATCAACTACGACCTGCCCCAACTGAACTCCTACTGCGGCTACTTCGAGCAGTTCAAGACCGGCGAGGACTGCGAGGCCGTGCCCTTCGACATCTCCGGCTACCAGACCGTCACCTTCCTGCTGAAGTCCGGCGACGACAAGGATCACTACCCGGTGTTCGAGCTGGTGGGCTGGGATCAGTTCACGAAGTTCCGTCAGGGCGCCATCGAGAAGAGCAAGCCCCTGGTGGCCCGGGCCGACCGCTGGACCCGCTACGAGATCGAGCTGAATACCCTGATCCGCGACGTCAACGTCATCGACCCCGCCAAGGTGAAGTCCATCGGCTTCAGCGTCAACCGCACCGCGGCCATGGCGGACGGCACCCAGGTCTCCAACGGGGCCGAGGGCGTCATCCTCATTGACAACCTGGTGTTGGTGGCCAAGCCCGTTCAGTAAGCGTCCCCGCGGCA
>CAIXZC010000377.1 GCA_903923815.1 uncultured Myxococcales bacterium | reverse complement strand
TAAAGGTCTCTGGCGCAGCGGAACCCGTCGGCCAGGCCGCGGGTATCGACCGCATCCCAATAGCGGCCGGAGGCTTGCGCCATCCAGAGGGTCTCTGGGGTCTCGTCGAAGGTGGAGTTGTAGGTGCTGCCCTTGAACACATGTCGGGTGCAGTTGCCGCCGTCCTCCTCCATCCATGCACTTCCATCGGTGGGAGCACCGGTGAAGTCGTCGTGGGAGCAGTCCTGGGTCCACTCCTGAAGATTGCCAATCATGTCGTAAAGGCCGAAGGCGTTGGGCTGCTTCTGCGCTACTGGCTGGGGGTGTCTCATGGCGCCAATGGTGTCGAAGTCAACGGCGTGCCAGGCGATTTCCTCCAGACAGGCCAGGTCGTCGCCACACGGGAAGACGGTCGTGGTGTTGGCCTTGGCCGCGTACTCCCATTCCGCCTCGGTGGGGAGACGCCCGCCGATGGCCTCGCAGAAGGCCTTGGCGTCGTGGTAATGGTGCTCCATGTTCTCCACCGGGCAGTCGCCGCATCGGGGATGGGAGCTTGGTTGCGCTCCGGTGACTTCCCAGAACTGGTATTGGGTGATCTCGGTCTTGGTCATCATGAAGGACGAGATGTGGACTTCATGCGGGGGCAGCCCCCCATAGAGTTCGTTGAACCCACCGCACCACAGGGTCTCGTCTCCGCAGCCCATCAGGAACTCACCCTCCGGAATGGTGATCCACTCCACCTGGGCCCCCTCGAGCTGGTCCTCTGTGCCGCAGCCGACGATTGCGAGAACCAGACCCACGGCTCCAAGAAAGACCATCAAGTGCCTTCGCATTTGCCCTTACCTCCTTCGTCACCGGTGCCGGCCTCGTTCATCTGCCCAGCCGCCCCCGAAAGGGCCGCTCAGACCTGTCGCTTCGCCCCCATTTCGGTGCCCGTCAGTCGACGATGTACCGCTGCGTCAAGTAGTCGGTCCAGGCCAGGTGTTGCGGCGTCTTGGTGCAGCTTCGGCAGTAGGCGATGAAGGCCTCATAGGTCATGGCCCGGAAGGCACCAGGCTTTCTATCGGGGAGCAGCAGGTCGCCGTACTGCCGGGCGGCGGCATCAAAATGCTTGTTGCCCGCCGGGTAAAGCAGGACCGAGGTGAAGCGGGCCAGGCCCTGCGACCCTCGCTGAAGCATCGCCTCTCCAAGCAAATGGTTTCGCCAGAACTGCTTGAACAGCGGGGTTCGCAGGCGTTCGAGGCTGTCGGCCTTGTATAGCCCCGAGGCCTGGTGCACGGCCAAATACCTGGACGCCGAACTGAACATCCTGGCCCGCTCCTGGGTGCCCCAGGGATACTCGCGCTCGGTGTACTTCACCTCGACGCCCACCGCGCCAGCCTCGCCACTCGGGGTCCGGTAAGTGATGTAGACATCGAACGAGGTGTTGTCGTCCAGGTAATGGGACTTGGGGGCCGGTGCCCACTCGAAGTCAAGGGCCGTAATCTCGGCGACTTCCACGCCCGTCCAATCGCTGACCAGGCCTTTTGTCGCCGAATGCCCCACCAAGGGCACAAACAGGTTGAAGGGCAGGTGGTCGCTGGCAAGCATGTCGAAGTAGATCTTCTTGTCCCTGGCTCCGAAGCGATTGGCCACGGCCTCCAGCATGCCGGGCCAGGCATGGAAATTCCGACCCGCCACAGCGTCCGCCGGTGCCAGACGGTTGCCGTACTCCCGATATTCGCCAAGGCCCAACTGCTGGACCCTGAACCGGGACTGATGAAGCCTGGCCCGCCGCTTGAAGTCATCATCCGGTGCGTACTGGGGGCCGAATTCTGATTTGTGTGTGGTCATGTCCAAGTGTTACTCGCGCCAAATCTGCCATGGGGAAAGCCCAGCGAGTATCAGGGACCAGGAGGGTTGGGTCAAGTGCCCAGGAGCGTGCTCCGCAATAACTCATCCACCGCCATCTTGCTGGCACCGAAGGCCGTCAGTCATGATGCTTGTTCCT
>CAIXZC010000376.1 GCA_903923815.1 uncultured Myxococcales bacterium | reverse complement strand
GTCTGGCACCAAGGAGGCCTGCCGCGAGGGTGAGTGCGGCGCCTGTACCGTCCTGGTGGGCAGCCCCCAGGCCGATGGCACCCTGGCCTACAAGGCCTGCGCCTCCTGCCTGCTGCCCATCGGCGACGTGGACGGTTGCCATGTGGTCACCGTCGAGGGCCTCTCCGGGGCCAAGCTCAATCTGGTGCAACAGCTCATCGTTGACTTCGACGCCTCCCAGTGCGGCTTTTGCACCCCCGGCATCGTGCTGTCCCTGACGGGCTTTGCCCTGACCAGCCGCGCCTTTGAATACGGCGACGCCGTGGACGCCCTGGACGGGAACCTCTGCCGCTGCACGGGTTACGTGGCCATCCGCAACGCCGCCCGGGCCCTGACCGAGACCCTCTCCAAGCTGGACCGCAGGCCCGGCAGCCGTGTCGCCACGTTGGTTGACGCGGGGGTCCTGCCCGCCTGGTTCCCCACCATCCCCCAGCGGCTGGCCAAGCTGCCCACCCTACCCCAGGTGCCGAACCGCAAGGCCGTCCTGGTGGCCGGCGGCACGGACCTGTTCGTCCAACGCCCCGAGGCCCTGCTGGAGGCCGACCTTTGCTTCCTGTCCCGACGCCGGGACCTGGACTACATTCGCGCGGACCAGCAGTTCCTGCGCATCGGCGGGGCCGTGACCCTGGAGGACCTGCGCCGCTCCGACCTGGCCCACCAGCACTTCCCGTCCCTGCGGCAGGATCTGCTGCTGCACTCGTCCACCATCCTGCGCAACAAGGCCACCATCACGGGCAATCTGGTGAACGCCTCGCCCATTGGTGACGCCACCATCATCCTGCTGGCCCTGGACGCCCGCCTGGTCCTGACGGACACCGCCGGCGCCACCCGCCAGACCCCCCTGGACAGGTTCTTCCTGGGCTACAAGAAGTGCGACCTCGCCTGCGGGGAACTGATCACCGAGATCCTCATCCCCCTGCCCGGCCCGGGCACCCGTTTCAACTTCGAGAAGGTGTCCAACCGGGTCATCCTGGACATCGCCGCCGTCAACAGCGCCCTGCGGGTGACCACCGCTCCCGACGGCACCATCCAGGACCTGCGCATCTCCGCCGGCGGAGTGGGCCCTGTGCCCCTGCTGGTCCCGGGCCTGGAGGTCTTTTGCGGCCGCCTCCCCGACGCCCCCACCGTGAACGCCATTGCTGACGCCGTGGCCGCCGCCGCCAAGCCCATAGACGACATCCGGGGTTCCGCCGCCTACAAGGGCCTGCTGATCAGGCAGTTGGCGCTGGCCCACTTTGCCGCCCCCGAAGCCGCGGAGGTGACGCCATGAAGCACAGCGAAATGAACCTGCACGTCCGCGGCGCGTCGCTGTTCGTGGACGACCTGCCCACCCCCGCCGGCTGCCTCCACGCGGTTCTGTTCACGTCCCCCGTGGCCCACGGCACCATCCGCGCCCTGGACACCACGCGCGCCGTCGCGGCCCCCGGAGTGGTAGCTGTCTACACGCACAAGGACGTGCCCGGCCTGAATCAAGTGGGGCACATCTTCAAGGACCAGCCCCTGCTGGCCATCGACACCGTGAAGTACATCGGCCAGCCCATCGCCCTGGTGGTCGCCACCACACGCCGCGCCGCCCAGGCCGCCGTGGGCCTGATCACCGCTGACATCGACAGGCTGGAGGCCGTGTTCGACCCCCGCGCCGCCGCCGCCCGGGGCCTCATCCACGGCCAGCGCCGCGTCCTAACCAACGGGGACCCCGCCGCCGCCTTCGCCCGCTGCGCCAAGGTGGTCCAGGGCAGCCTCTCCAGCGGCCCCCAGGAGCACTTCTACTTCGAGACCCAGCGCGCCCTGGCCCTCCCCGGCGAGCACGACACCATGAAGGTCTGCGCTAGCGCCCAGGCCCCCGGCGCCTTCCATCATCACCTGGCCGAGGTGCTGGGCATCCCCATGCACAAGGTGGAACTGGACATCCGACGGCTGGGCGGCGGCTTCGGCGGCAAGGAGTCCACCGCCGTGTGGATCGTCGCGCCCGCCCTGGCGGCCTTCCTGCTGAAGCGCCCCGTGAAGCTGGTGCTGGGCCGCAACGAGGACATCGCCACCACGGGCAAACGCCACGCCTACGAGTACGACTACCGGCTGGGGCTGGACGCCGAGGGCCACATCCTGGCCTACGAGGTGGACATCTTCCAGCACGCGGGGGCCTGCGCCGACATCTCCACGGCGGTGCTGGGGCGGTCCTTCCTGCACGCCTCGGGGGCCTATCGCATCCCCAACATCCGCGTCAGCGCCGTGAGCTGCGCCACCAACATCCCGCCCAACAATGCTTTCCGGGGCTTCGGGGTGCCCCAGGGGACCTTCGCCATCGAGGCCGCCCTCACCGCCGGCGCCGAGGCCCTGGGCCTGGACCCCGTGGACGTGAAGCGCCGCAACCTGTTGCGGGACGGCGACACCCTGCCCTACGGCATGAAGCTGGAGCGCACCAACGCCATCCGCTGCTGGGAGACCCTGGACGGACAGGTGGATCTGGGCGCCCGCCGGGAGGCCGTGGCCCGCTACAACGCCACCCATGCGGACTCCAAGCGGGGGCTGGCAGTGGTGCCCGTGTGCTTTGGCATCTCCTTCGCGCAGACCGCCCTGAACCAGGCCAGCGCCCTGGTGAACATCTACGTGGACGGCAGCGTCTGCGTCAGCACCGGCGCCGTGGAGATGGGCCAGGGCGTGAACGCCAAGATCCAGGCCGTGGCCGCCCGCACGCTGGGCATCAGCCCCGATCGGGTCCGCCTGGAGGCCACCAATACCTCGCGCATCCCCAACGCGTCGCCCACCTCCGCCAGCACCGGCGCGGACCTCAACGGCATGGCCACGCTGTTCGCCTGCCAGGAGCTGCGCGCCCGCCTGGTGGCCTTCGCTGCCAAGCACCTGGGCTGCGCCGACCCCACCCAGGTAGACCTGCGGGACGACGCCACGTTCCTGGCCGGCAAGCCCACGGACCTGTCCTGGGAGAAGCTGGTCAAGGCCGCCCAGTGGGCCCGCGTGGACCTGGGCTCCCACGCCTTCTATGCCACGCCCGACCTGCACCACGACCTGGCCACCGAGCGGGGCCGCCCCTTCGCGTACTACAGCTACGGCGCCTCCCTGACGGAGGTGCGCCTGGACTGCCGCCGGGGCACCTACACCATTGAATCCGTGGAGGTCGTCCACGACGTGGGCCAGTCCCTCTCCGTCCCCGTGGACCGCGGCCAGGTGGAGGGCGCCGTCATCCAGGGCATGGGCTGGGCCACCATGGAGCAGCTGCGCTACGCCCCCGACGGCCGCGTGCTGACCCTGGTGAACGCCTACAAGGTGCCGGACCTCAAGTTCTGCCCCGCGCGCTTCGACGTGACCCTGCTGGAGAACTCCGACAACCCCTACGCCGTGTGCAACTCCAAGGCCGTAGGCGAGCCCCCCTTCGTCCACGGACTGGGCGCCTACTTCGCGCTGCTCCAGGCCCTGCGCAGCGTCCGCAAGGACAAGCCCCTCCCCAGCCTGCCCCTGACCCCCGAGAAAGCCTTCATGTATCTGCACGGGTAAGCCCCTTCCGTCTGGCATCATCCAACCTGGGAGGCCCCTGGCCCACCGTGAGCATGCGACGCCAAGGTCTGTCGGGCCGGGGCGTGGGGTGGCGCTTCGGAGGCACGAGCGGGCGCTACCCCCGCCCCGGCCCCTGGGAAAAGCGCAGGTGCAGGCTGTTGGGGTGTTGGGGTGTTGGGTGTTGGGGTGAGAAGTGTAATGTGTAAGGTCCTGACCCCAATGCCCCTCTCCTTGACGTCCTTGGGGGGGAGATCTAGAGTCCTTGCCATCAATTCCAAACCGGCCCGGAGCGAAAAATGTTGTTTGAGGCTTGGCATATCTGGGTGCTGTGCGGCCTGCTGCTGCTGGTCGCCGAGTTGTTCACCGCGGGGTTCCTGGTGGGGGTCTTTGGCATCTCCTGTCTGGCCACCGCCGCCATGTCCGCCGCCCAGGCGCCCCTGTGGGCCCAGCTTGCGGTCTTTGCCGTGGTGACCGCGGTGGTCTTCTTCACCATCCGGCCAGCGGCCCTGCGCTACCTGCACGGCAAGGGGCCTGCCCACCGCACCAACACTGAGGCCCTGGTGGGCAAGGCCGGCGTCCTTACCGAGGCCATCGCCGGCCCCGGCGGCCTGGGACGCGTGAAGGTGGGGGGCGATGACTGGCGCGCCCTTGGCGCCGACGGAGTGCAGCTTGAAGTAGGGACAGCGGTGGTCGTCCAAGGTGTGGACGGCACCAAACTGATAGTCGTTGCGGCCAAGGGCCAGGAGGTGAAGGCATGACATTCGGCGCGGTAATGTTTCTGGTCATCGTGGCCTTCGTGGTGGTGTTTGCCATCCGGGGCTTCAAGATCATCCAGCAGTCCGAGACCATGGTCATCGAGCGCCTGGGCCGCTACCACCGGACCCTGGGCTCGGGCATCAACATCATCTGGCCCATCTTCGACAAGCCCCGCACCATTGAATGGAAGTACGTGAAGACCGACCCCTCCGGGCGCGTCATCGTGCGCAAGGAGACCATCAACCGCATCGACCTGCGGGAAAGCGTCTTCGACTTCCCCCGGCAGAACGTCATCACCCGGGACAACGTGGCCATCGAGATCAACGCCCTGCTGTACTTCCAGGTCACCGACGCGGCCCGCGCCGTCTACGAGATCGCCAACCTGCCGGACGCCATCGAGAAGCTGACCCAGACCACCCTGCGCAACGTCATCGGCGAGCTGGACCTGGACCACACCCTCTCCTCCCGCGACACCATCAACGGCAAGCTGCGGGCCATCCTGGACGAGGCCTCCGACAAGTGGGGCGTCAAGATCAACCGCGTCGAACTGCAGGACATCATCCCCCCCGACGACATCAAGGCCGCCATGGAGAAGCAGATGCGGGCCGAGCGGGACCGCCGCGCCACCATCCTGGAGGCGGAGGGGCTCAAGCAGTCCAAGATCCTGGAGGCGGAGGGCTACCGGCAGGCCGACATAACCAAGGCCGAGGGTGCCCGGCAGGCCATGGTGCTGAGGGCCTCCGGCGAGGCCGAATCGCGCATCAAGGTGGCGGAGGCCGAGGCCGAGGCCCTGGCCAAGGTCACCCGGATCATCCGCGAGTCCGGCGGCAACCCCACCACCTATCTGATCGCCCTGAAGTACATTGAAGCCCTCAAGGAGATGACCAGCGGCAAGGACAACAAGGTCGTCTACATGCCCTACGAGGCCACCGCCATGCTGGGTTCCGTGGGCAGCCTCAAGGAGCTGTTTCCCAGAAGCTGATCCCCAAGAACAGGTCCCCATTTTCGAGCCCCTGCCGTCATTCTGACTGCCCTTCCAGCGCCGACATATCGCCCTCGCCCCCCATCGTCCCCCCAGGCAACCGCTTGATATCTTGGTGCTTGTGGTCACCCCACTCCCCTTCTTTGCTTGGTGGCGAGTTTCTTGCACCTCTGGGTTGACGTCAGGTTCTCCAACCCTGGGCCCCAGTGCCCACCCTGCGAAGAGGTACTCCATGAATCAGCCGCACAAGAAGCACGACCACGCCGAGACCCACAACCCCAGCCGCCAGACGGACCGCCTGTTGGCCCAGCCCGCCTCCGAGCCCGCCTCAGCCACCCGCATGACCAAGCCCCACCACGAGCAGATCGCCGAACGCGCCCACGGCATCTGGCAGCGCGGCGGGTCTCTGCCCGATCAGGAGCTTGAGACCTGGCTGAAGGCCGAGGGCGAACTGACGGACGAGAGCGCCAAGGTCTAGACAGCAGACTTCAAGCCCGCACCCCGGAGGTTTCCCATGATCCAGTCCTATCGTGATGCCTCAGCCAGGGCCCAGGGCGTGGGGGCCGCCGTGTTTGCCGCCGCCGCCCTGACCCTCGGGGTGGTGGAGCTTGCAGGCGCCCTGTCCAATAGCGCCATGCTCAAGAGCTTCCTGCCGGGGCTGGTAATCATGAAGACCAACACGGCCACGGGGCTGGTGGTGGCGGGCGCCGCCCTGGTGCTGCTGGGGCTGGGACGTACCCGCCGCCCCCTGCGCTGGGCTGGGGTCGCCCTGGCGGCACTGACGGTCCTGCTGGGCCTGACCACCCTCAGCCAGAACGCCTTTGGCTGGGACCTGGGCATCGATCAACTGCTGTTCCGCGAGCTGCCCGGCGGCTCCAACCACGGCCGCATGCCCGGCCTTACCGCCATCTGCTTCTCCCTGCTGGGTGCCGCCCTGGTGGCCCTGGGCTTTCGACGCGCCAACCACGCCATCCAGGCCCTCGCCCTTACGGTGGCGGTCCTGTCTCTGGTCGTCATGGGCGCCTACCTTGCGGGGGCCTCCGGCTTCCAGGCGGGCACCCAGGCCATGGCCCTCCACACCGCGCTGGGCGTGCTGCTGCTGACCCTGGGTCTCCTCACCGCCACCCTGGACCGGGGCTTCCTCAAGGGCGTGCGCCACCACCTGCCCATCCTGGGCGTCTGGCTGGCCATCATCCTGATCATTGGTGCCGGCGCCTCGTCCTTCTACAACACCCGCCGCGTGCACAGCGCCCTGGCCGAACGTCTGGCCGCCGACGTCGCTGCCAGGGCGGGCACCATGAGCTCCGAGGAGGCCAACCACCTGGAACGCCAACAGGCCGCCGCCGACGTCTCCTCCAACAGCAGCCTCATGACCGCCGTGCTGCTGGAGCTGATGGGCCTGGGCCTGCTGATCATGATGGTGGTGTTCGGGCGCCGCCTGAACGGCCTGCTGGAGGTCCGGGTGCTGGAGCGAACCGACGAACTGGCCCGCGCCAACCTGGCCCTGCGGATGGTCAGCAACTGCAACAAGACCCTCATCCGGGCCACCGACGAGCGACAGTTCGTGCAGGTGGTTTGTGATCTGGTGGTCGCCGACGGCGGGTTCCGTGCCTGCTTCGTAGCCTACGCCCAGCAGGATGATGAACAGTCCCTGCACACCGTGGCCCGTGCCGGTGAGGGCGTGGAGGGCCTGGCCACCGGGGCCACCACCTGGGCCGACAGGGATGGTGGCCGGGGGCCTACGGGTATGGCCATTCGCAGCGGCCAGCCCATGATCCTCAATGACCTGGGTGACCATAGTGAGGTTGCGGGAGGTGCGGAGGGAATCCGACTCCTGGGCCTGACCTCCGCGGCCGCCCTCCCCTTGAGCTTCGAGGGCCGCATCGGCGGTGCCCTGGTCATCCTGTCCCAGGAGCGCCAGGCCTTCGTCGAGCCCGAGCTGTCCATCCTGGTGGAACTCTCCAAGGACCTGGGCTTCGGCATCGGCACCCTGCGGGACCGCATCGCCAGCCGCCAGTTGGAGATTGACCGGGCCCGGGCGGACAGCTCGAACCGCGCCAAGAGCGCCTTTCTGGCCAACATGTCCCACGAGATCCGCACCCCCATGAACGCGGTCCTGGGCTTTGCCCAGTTGCTGCGCCGGGACCCCGACGCGACCCCCCAGCAGAAGCAGCACGTCAACACCATCATCCGCAGCGGCGAGCACCTGCTGACGCTCATCTCCGACATCCTGGAGTACTCCAAGATTGAGGCCGGGCGGTTGGCCGCGGAGGAGTCCACCTTCGACCTGCGGGACCTGCTGGAGGACCTGGAGGTCATGTTCCGGATGCGCGCCGAGGGCAAGAACCTGAGGCTGCTGTTCGAGCTAATTCCCCCCGGCCCCTGCTACATAGTCAGTGACGAGAACAAGCTGCGGCAGATCCTCCAGAACCTGTTGGCCAACGCCGTGAAGTTCACGGAGCGTGGCGGGGTGGCCCTGCGGGCAACCCTGGACCTTGGCCTGGGACTGGAGCGCCGCCTGGTGCTGGAGGTGGAGGACTCGGGGCCGGGCATCGCGCAGGAGGAGATGGCCCGCCTGTTCAAGGTCTTCGAGCAAACCGAAAGTGGCCGCAAGTCCAAGTCCGGGACGGGGCTGGGGCTGGCCATCAGCAGGAAGTTCGCCGAGCTGCTGGGCGGAAAGCTTGAGGCCCGCAGTCAACTGGGCGAGGGCAGCACCTTCCGCCTGGAGATCAAGGTCAAGCAGGGCTCCGCCGCTTCCGTGGAGAGCAAGCTACAGCCCCGGCGGGTGGTGGCCCTGGAGGAGGGCCAGCCGACCCTGCGGGTCCTGGTGGCGGACGACCGGGAGGACAACCGGCTGTTCCTGGAGACCCTGCTGAAGTCCGTGGGCTTTGAGGTGCGCACCGTGGACGACGGGGCCAAGGCCGTGGAGGAATTCGACGCCTGGCGGCCCCAGGTCGTCCTGATGGACATGCGCATGCCGGTCATGAATGGCCGGGAGGCCATAGGCGAGATCCGCGAACACCACCCAGGGGCACACGTGAAGATCATCGCGGTCACTGCCAGCGCCTTTGAGGAGGACCGGCAGCAGGCCCTGGAGTCGGGCGCCGACGACTTCATCAGCAAGCCCTTCCGGGAGGAAGTGCTGTTCCGAAAGCTGGAGGCCCTGACGGGCGTCCGCTACCGCTTTGCGGAGGAGGCCACCACCCGGCCGAAGCCCAGCTTGGCCCAGCCCGTGTCGGCCATGCGAGCCAGCCTGGCGGCGCTGCCCAAAGACCTGCTGACCAAGCTGCGGCTGGCGGCCCTCAGCGCGGACCTGGATCGCATCATGGAACTGGCCCAGTTGGCGGAAGCCCAGAGCCCCGAAATCGCCCAGGAGATCCGCCGCCTTGCGGGCGGCTTCTCTTACAAACAACTGCTGGCGCTATTGGAGCCGGAGAGTGACTCATGACGCCTGACCCAGACCACAGCTCCTTCGACATCCTGGTAGTGGACGACACCCCGGCCAACCTGGAGATCCTGGTGGGCGCCCTCAAAGAACGGGGCTACCGGGTGCGGCCCGTGCTGGACGGCCGCCTGGCCCTGGAGGTGGCCAAACGCAAGCCACCGGCCCTGGTGCTGCTGGACGTCAACATGCCCGACATGAACGGCTACGAGGTCTGCGCGGAGTTCAAGAAGGACCCCCGCCTGGCCGAGATCCCCATCATCTTCCTGAGCGCCAACACCGCCACGGAGGACAAGGTCCAGGCCTTCGCCGCGGGCGGCGTGGACTACGTGACCAAGCCCTTTCAGGTGGAGGAGGTCCACGCCCGGGTGGCGGCTCATCTGAAGATCCGCACGCTGCAGGTGGAGCTGGACCAGTACAACCATCGTCTGGAGGACATGGTCCGCGCCCAGGTCAAGGAGATCTCCGAGTCCCAGATCACCACCATCCTGGCCCTGGCCCGCCTGTCCGAGTCCCGGGACGAGGACACGGGGAACCACATCCTGAGGGTGCAGCGCTACTGCCGTGCCCTGGCCCGTCATCTGGCCAAGGACGAGACCCTTGAGGAGAGAATCGACGACGCCTTCATCGAGGACCTGTTCTACGCCAGCGCCCTGCACGATATCGGCAAGGTGGGCATCCCCGACAGCATCCTGCTCAAGCCCGGGCCCCTGACGCCCCCCGAGTTCGAGATCATGAAGACCCACTCGCTGCTTGGCGCCGCCACCCTGGCCGCCGTCCTGGAGCGCTACCCCAAGAACAGCTTCGTGCGCATGGGCGCCGAGGTGGCCCGCTCCCATCACGAGCGCTTCGACGGCAGCGGCTACCCCGACGGCCTGGTGGGCCGGGCCATCCCCCTGGCGGCCCGCATCCTGGTGGTGGCCGACCAGTACGACGCCCTGCGCACCAAGCGCCCCTACAAGCCCGCCTTTGACGCCGCCAGGACCTTCCAGATCCTGACCGTGGGCGACGGCCGCAGCGACCCGGCCCATCTGGATCCTCGGGTGCTGGCTGCCTTCAAAGCTGTGGTGGGGGAGTTCGAGGAGATCTTCGAGGACTCGGACGGGGTTCAGGGTTCTATCTTGTCACTCAGCCACTGACGCGACTTTTCAAAAGACTCCTTCAACTCCACCCGGGCCTTGTTGAAGCCATCCTTCAGC
Organism: uncultured Myxococcales bacterium; assembly: GCA_903923815.1. Lineage (GTDB taxonomy): Bacteria > Myxococcota_A > UBA9042 > CAIXZC01 > CAIXZC01 > CAIXZC01. The sequence goes on along the minus strand of CAIXZC010000376.1, from coordinate 6,529 downwards.
TCGCCCCAGGTTGACTCGGAGGCGCCCTCGGCCTGGTCCAACTGGGCGTTGGCCCTGGCCAGATTCCCCCGCAGCTCTTCAATCTTCGCCTTGGCGTCGGCCTGGGCCACCGCCCCGGACTTGTCCACCTTCGCGGACAGCTTGTCCAGGTCCGCCTGGAGGTTGGCCAGCTCGGCCTTCATCTGGGCCACGAAGTCCGCCTTCTGGGCGAACGCGAACTGCTCCACGGCCTGGGCGGCCTCCTTGGTCTCCTGCTTGGCCTTGTCGAACTCCACGGCCACGGCCGCGCCCAGGTTCTTGTCCGCGGCCTGGGCATTCTCCTTGGAGTTGCAGCCCACGGCGAAGCCTGCCACGAGGAACGGGATGACGAATTTCAAAGTCTTCATGTTATTGCCTTTCCGCCTTTGATGATCCTGACCAGGACCACGATCACGGCGATAACCAGGAGGATGTGCACGAACCCTCCCATGGTGTAAGAGGTAATCAATCCCAGGACCCAAAGGACAATCAGCACAGCGGCGATGGTCCACAGCATGTTGGTCTCCTCTCCAACGACAGGGGGCCCGGTGTTCTGGGCGTTGCCGCCTTTCCCCCGAGCCCCCTTTGGTAATCCGACTCTACTTGAGGTGAAGCTTGTCCAACTTGGCGTTGATGGCCTCCTTGGTGTCGCCGAACTTCTCCTGGATGATGCCCGAGAGCTTGTCCCTCGAGCCGTCCGCCTTGGCGAAGTCGTCGTCCGTCAGTTCGCCCCAGGCCTTCTTGGCCCTGCCCTTGAGCTGATCCCAGATTCCCTGTACCTGATCCTGATTCATTTGAGGCTCCTTCCAACTACTTGTTGGATGCTTGCGGGGCGCGTTCGATGATGATCTCGACGCGACGGTTGTTGGCGCGACCTTCGGGGGAGGCATTGTTGCCGATGGGGCTGTCCATGCCGCGGCCACGGGCCTGGATGCGATCCGACGGGTAGCCCTTCTGGACCAGATAGTCCCGGACGGCCTCAGCGCGGCGCTGGGAGAGGTCCTGGTTGTAGGCCCCGGAGCCCTGGGAGTCGGTGTGTCCCTCAACGATGAGGTTGCGTTCCTTGACTGCCATCAGCGCGGTACCCACCTGATCAAGCTTAGCCTGGGCAGAGGGCAGCAGGATGGACTCGGACGAACGGAACAGCACGCTGCCGCTGAGGGTGACCACCAGGCCCCGGTCCTCTTCCTTCACGGCCGCCAGCTTGGCCAACTGGGCCAGGGCGTCGGCGGTACGGGCCTCGGAGGCCTCCAGGTCGGCATCAGCCTTGTCGGACGCCGCAGCCACAGCCTCATCGGCGGCGCGCTGCTCGGAGTCCTTCAGGTCCTGCTTGCCCTGCTCCACGATGGCACTCTGCTCTTCCTTGTAGTCGGCGTCCGCGCTGGCCACGCTGGCCTTGTCGGTGGCCATGGTCCCCAGCGCGCTGGCAAGCTCGGCCTTGCGCATGGCGACGTAGGACAGGTCCCGGGTCCGGTAGGAGTCGGGATCCTTGTTGAAGGAGTGTTCGGCGCGGGTCAGGGCCTGGTGGGCCTTGTGCAGCTCCGCGGGGACCAGTCGGGCGGCGTCACCCTGGCTGGCGGTCAGATAGGCCGCCCGGGCGCCGACGAGTTCCTTGGGCGGGACGGTGGCGCAGCCTGCGAACAGGGCCGCGACGGTGACGATCATCAGCAACTGGATGGTTTTCATGAAGTGCTCCTTTCCGTGGTTCATGGGTTGTCCTGCCGAAGCTGGCGCACGCGCTCCTCAGCCGCCAGGGCCTCCTTCTTCTCCACATCACCCTTGGACAGGGCGACGGCCAGCTCGGCGTCCACTTCGGCCCGCTGAAGCATGGACTCGGCCATTTCCCGCTGGTCCTGGTCCGACAGCCCCTTGGCCAGCTCAAGCTGCTCCTTGGCAAGCTGCAGATGCAGCGACGCCATGGGCACCTGTTCCGCCCCGACCTCTTCGGCGGCCCTGATCCCGGAGGTCGAAGCCTCGGTGCTCAGGGGCGTGGTGGCACAGCCCGCGGCGAACACTGTGACCAACGCGGCCACGGCTATCCCCGCAATCCCGGTCTTTGCTGGATGTCTCATGAGTTCCTCCCTGTATTGCGTTTCATGGTTATCCCCTTCTGGTAGACATCGGGGTGAAGGTGCAAGGGCTGTGCCACCCGGTGAACAACGCCCAAGTGCCCGGAATTGCAGGGAACCGTAATGATTGGCTGGGGGGGCCGCGGGGGGAAGGCAGTCAGAAGGATGGACTGGAAACCAAAACGATGGGTTTGGGCGGGCCAAATTGTGGGAATGGGCTAGCTGGGGCGGACGGGCTTCTTGGACTCGGGGGGCAGGTTCTCGGCCAGGTCCTCGGGGCCCAGCAGGACGGCGATCCAGCGGGTCTCCTGGTTGCTTTCGAAGGCGAACTTGAGGGTCATGGTCAGGGGGATGCACAGCACGGCACCCACGGGGCCCAGCAAGCTGCCCCACACTATCAGGGACAGGAAGACCACCAGGGTGGACAGGCCCAGCTTGCGGCCCATGAGGCGGGTCTCGATGCCGTAGTCCAGCACGAAGTTGACGCACATGTAGCCGGCCGCAACGACCACGGCCCTCCAGACTCCCAACTGGACCAGCGCAAGCAGCACCGCGGGGATGCCCGCCACAGTTGAGCCGATGCTGGGGACATAGTTCAGCAGGAAGGCCAGGAAGCCCCAAAGGATGGGGAAGTCCACGCCCATGACGGTCAGCCAGGCGGAGATGAGGACGCCGGTGCCCAGGCTGATGAGGGTCTTGATGACCATGTAGCGCTTCATGTCGTTCACGAAGCGCGTGAACTGGGGGAAGGCCTGCCGGGGGTTGCCCAGGACGGCGCGCAGCTTGATGGGGAAGCTGGTGGCCTCCAGCAGGATGAAGGTGACGGTCAGCAGGATGAGCACGATGTCGGAGATGACCGAGCCCAGCCCCACGAAGAGGCCGGCGGTGAGGTTCATGACGGCGCCGGGGTTCAGGTAGCCCTGCAGGATGTCGTCGGGGAGGCCCAGGTTCTTGCTGGCAAGGTAGGCCTTGAAGTCGACGACGTGCTCCTGGATGCGGGCCTGGTACTCGGGCATGCCGGTGTAGAAGTCCGTCAGGGAGCTGCCGATGATGACGCCGGCCCCCAGCAGGATGACCACCATGCCCAGCACCACCAGCAACACCGCCAGGAGGACGGGGACGCGGTGGCGCTCCAGCCAGAACACGGGCTGGGCGGCCAGCACGGCGAAGAAGACCGAGACCAGGAAGGAGGCCAGCACGGACTGAGCCTGCTCCAGGCCCCCAACGATGAGGACCAGGGCAGCGGCCAGGATGACGAAGCGGGAGAGGTGTTGTTGGGTGGGAGCAAGCATGGGTAGGGACCTCCCTGATGGCTAGTGGGAGCAGTCGGTGGGGCAGGACTCGCCCTCGGCCAGGCGACGGAACTCCACCCGGCGGTTCAGCAGGCGGGTGGTCTCGGGCACAAGCTGGCAGGCGGAGCCCAGGCCGGCGGTGGGCATGCGGGATTCGGAGAGGCCCCGTTCCACCATGTAGCCCTGCACGGCGGAGGCCCGCTGGAGGCTGAGGTTGCGGTTGTACTCGGCGGGGCCTTCGTCGGAGGCGTGGCCGATGATGCAGACGCGGCAGGACGGGTCCTGAAGGACGGCCTTGGCCACCTCATCCAGCACGGGGTCCATGGTCTGGGGGTCGTCGCCCCGGACGCTGGGCAGGCTGGAGCTGTTGTAGTTGAACTGGACCAGCACCACCAGGGGGGCGCCGCCGCAGGGGTCGATGGGGCAACCCAGGGTGGCGGGGGGGCCCACCACGGTGGGGCAGCGGTCGTCGGGGTCGCAGGTGCCGTCGTGGTCGCCGTCGGGGCAGCCCAGGGTGCAGCGCTCCTGCACACACTCGGGGCAGTCATCGCACTTCTTCTGGGCGGGGCACTCGCGGTCGATGTACTCGGGCTTGGGCTCCTCATGCGCGGGGCCGAAGGAGAGGTTGAGGCCCAGGGTCACGAACTGGGCGTCGTTGGGGTCTTCGTTGGGGGTGTTGTCCGACTGGATGATCTGCGCGTAGCGGATCACGGGGCCGATGGCGAAGGTGCGGGCCACCTGGAAGCCGTAGCCCAGGCCGGTGTCAAAGCCGAAGCGGTCCAGGTCGCCGGTGCGGACGTAGCCCGCGTTCAGGTCCCAGAAGAGGCCGCCCAGGTGGTTGGGCTTGGGCTGGAGGGCGCCAAAGGGGCGCAGGCGCAGACCGGCGGACAGGAAGTGGGCGGTGCCGGAGTCCGCGAAGCCGTCCCCCGCGGGGGCATACAGCAGGGCGTAGGACCACTGGAGGCCCACCACGCGGTTGAGGGCCAGCCCGGGGCGCAGGGCCAGGTAGACGCCGGGGGTGAAGCGGCTGGAGTGGGGCTCGTCCACCCACAGGGCGACGGCGGGCTCGGCCTGGAAGGTGAAGTCCTGGGCGGCAGCAGGCCGACCCGTGAACAGCGCTCCCAGGAGGACCGCCGCCCCGAGGGCCAGGGCGGTCAGATGGGGAAGCCGCCGGGGGCAACCGCGATTGTTCAAGCTATCAAAGTTGGGTTTCATGATTCTCTCCTTCCAAGGAAAAAGTTGGGCCTACAGCGACGGCAGGGTGATGGTGTTCGACAACAGCGTGATCTTGCCCGTGGTGCAAAGCAGCCTGCCCACCACCACGGAGTCCGTACCAACCGAGTTGGACGCGCCCGCCAGGACGTTGCCCTGGAACTCCACGTTGGACCCCAGCGTGGTAGAGGCGAAGGCGGCCCAGAAGACGTTCTTGGCGCGAGCGCCGTTGATCAGCAGGACCCGGGCGTTGTTGTTCACGGTGAGGGAGGAGCCGATCTGGAAGATCCACACGGCGTTGGCGTCGCCCTTGCCATCCAGGGTGACGGTGCCGCCCACAGCGATGCTCATGGTGGAGCCGGAGGTGTAGACGCCGGGGGCCAGGACCATCCCAGAGATGTCATTGACGGTGGTGCCCACGGGGCGGGCCATGGCGTCCACATAGGCGGCCACCAGGTCTACCTTGGCCTTGGCAGCAACACCCTCAGGGTCGTTCACGTAAAGCGTGCCGTTGATGACCGGGTTGGTGAGGGTGCAAGGAGAGCCGTCGCCCAGGCAGGAGCCCGTGGGGCTGAGGCCCACGTCGCCGTTCAGGACCGTGACGCCGCTGGAGTTGGAGTTGGTGAGGCCTGCGCCGGCCACAGCCACAAAGGTGGTGAGGGAGCCCAGGTCAACGGGCAGCATCCCGGAGGGGGTGGCGCCGGTGGTGAAGGTCCAGACCTTGTCGGCCAGCAGGCCGTTGCCCGCCAGATCCATCGCGCCGGTGGTGACCGTGGCGGTGTAGAGGGTGTTGGGCAGCAGGGCAACCTGGGGGGTGAAGGTGGCGGTCTTGGCCAGGACGTTGTACTGGACCGTGCCGATGACCTTGGTGATGCCGGGGCCGGCAAGCAGGAAGGTGGCGGTGGTGATCTTCAGGGGGTCCATGGACTCACTGAAGGTGGCGTTCACGGTGGAGGACAGGGGCACGAAGGTCGCCAGGTCCAGGGGGCTGGTCAGGATGACCGTGGGCCTGATGGCATCCAGGGCGGCACCCGTGGTGAAGGTCCACACGTAGTCCACCAGCAGGGCGTTGCCCGCCAGATCCTTGGCCAGGGTGTTGACCGTGGCGGTGTAGAGGGTGTTGGGGCTGAGGTCCACCGAGGGGTTGAAGACCATGGAGGAGCCGGTCTGGGTCAGGGCCCCAACGACGGCCACAAGCCCCTTCTTCAAGGAGAAGGTGGCGGTGGTGAGGGTCAGGGGGTCCATGGCCTCGCTGAAGGTGGCGGTCACGTTGGTGTTGAGGGCCACGCCGACGGCCAGGTCAGCGGGCACGGTGGTGAGGACCATGGGGCGGGTGGTGTCGGGTGTGGCACCAGTCTTGAAGTTCCACACGTAGTTGTTGGTCAGGGGGTTGCCGGCCAGGTCCGTGGCAGCCGCGGTGACGGTGGCCGTGTAGGTGGTGTTGGGGGCCAGGGGGCTGGTGGGGTTGAAGGTGGCGGTGACGTTGGCGTAGGTCACGGCGCCGGGGACAAGGATGCCAAGCTGCTGCACCGAGAAGCTCTCGAGGGTGATGGTCAGGGGGTCCATGGCCTCGCTGAAGATGGCCAGGATGTTACTCGCTACGGCCACGTTGGAGGCATCATCGGCGGGGACCGTGGAGGTCACGCTGGGCTCCAGGCTGTCGGGCACGGGGCCCGTGGTGAAGGTCCAGATGTGGGCTGCGGCCAGGGAGTTGTTGGCCAGATCCTTGGCCCCCGTGGTGAGGGTGGCCGTGTACAGCGTGTTGGGGGCCAGGTCGGCCGTGGGGTTGAAGGTGGCGGTGACGCCCACGTAGGTAACGGCGCCGGGGACGGCGGTGAGGCCCGCCGCCAGCTTGAAGGTGGTGCTGGAGATGGTCAGGGGGGCCATGGCCTCGCTGAACACGGCGCTGAGGTTGGCGTTGAAGGCCACCAGGGTGGC
>CAIXZC010000375.1 GCA_903923815.1 uncultured Myxococcales bacterium | reverse complement strand
GGCCCAGCAGCGAGGCGTTGGCGTCCAGCTTGGCATTGGTGTTGAAGAAGTCCACGGCCTGGAGGTTGTGGGACAGGGCCAGGTGCAGCCAGCCCAGGAACCAGCGGTCCACGCCGAAGCGGTTGCGGGGCGAGTAGTACTGGTAGCCCTCCTGAAGGTTCACGTCAAAGCCCGGCACCAGGGACCAGACCAGGTGCTTCTCCAGCAGGCCCTTGCGGGTGAACTTGGGCTCCAGGGTCAGCACCGGACCCTGCAGGAAGGGATCCCAGGGGTTGGGCATCTGCGCCCAGCCGGCCACGGTGTGCAGGTCCAGCCGGGTGAGGTTCCCAAAGAGGTTGGTGTGGGTGTAGTCGACCACCGCCTGCTCCTGCCAGCGGATGGTCTCGATGCTGATCTGGGCGCCCACGTGCAGGCGCTGGGGGTCCGCCTCGCTGACCTTGATGATGACCGCCACCTTGCCGTCCACCACGGCGTCGGCAGTGCGGGCGGACACGGAGCGAAAGACCCGCATGGACTTGACGGCTTCCTCCATCTGGCGCAGCAGCATGGGCGAGAAGGGGCGTCCCAGGGCGAACTCGGTCTCCCATTCCAGGGGGCGCTGGGGGACCAGCTTGAGGCCCTCAAAGGACACGGCGCCAATGACCGCGGGCTCGCCGGGCTCCAGCGAGAAGGAGACCTGGGCCAGCCCAGCGGATTCCTGGACCTCCGCCTTGCCGGAGCTGCGGGCCAAAGGATAGCCCGCCACCAGCAGGGCCTGACGCAGATTGCCCAGGCAGTCGTTGAAGCGAGGGATCTCGAAGGGGCCGCCCACGGCCAGCGGACAGGACGATTCCACCGCCTGTTTGAGCTTGGGGGACGAGGGGGCCTGGGCCCAGTTGAAGTCCAGCGCACCGACCTTGGTGACGGGGCCCTCTTCAACCACTATCAGCAGATCAACCTTGGGCTTGCCCACAACGGGGCTGGCCCGCAGCTCCAGCACCTGGGCGCGGTGGTAGCCGTGGGCCCGGTAAAGGTCCAGCAGGCGGCCCCGGTCCACGGCCAGCAGAGCCTCGTCAAAGGGCGCGTCGTCGCCCCAGAACCAGGACGAGGTCTCCCCCGCAAACAGATGGTCCAGCACCTTGGCCTTGGAGAAGCGGTGCACGCCGGACAGCTTCACCTCCCGCACCAACTGCCCTCGCCCCACCACCTGATAGCGCTGCCCCGAACAGGCCAGCAGGGACAGCAGCAAGGGCAGCAGCAGGGCCAGGGGCGCCAGCCGCACCAGGGACATCCGCAGGGCGCCGACAGCCATGGGAACCTCCAGCGAAAAGATGCCCCAAAGCTAGCCTTGGCCACCGCCAGCGTCAAGGGGCGCCGGGGTCCCTGTCCATGGCAGCCAGCGCCGCAAAGCGGCGCTGGGCTGCCGGTCCATTGCGCGCCCCATCCCGTCCATGATGTCCATGATGTCCATCCTGTCTGCCCGTCGTCCATGATGTCCATTGTCCATCAGGCGCGCCTGCTCCAGCGGTAGCGTGG
>CAIXZC010000374.1 GCA_903923815.1 uncultured Myxococcales bacterium | reverse complement strand
GTCCACCGTGGAGGTGGGGCAGCATGACCGCCTGCTGGGCCTGGAGCAACTGGACAAGGTCATCTCCATTGACCAGAAACCCATTGGCCGCACACCGCGTTCAAATCCAGCCACTTACACCAAAGTCTTTGATCATATTCGTGAAGTATTCGCGCAGACTCGCGAGGCCCGCGCCTTCGGCTACGGGGCGGGCCGCTTCAGCTTCAACGTCAAGGGCGGCCGCTGCGAACGCTGCCAGGGGGCCGGGCTGCTGCGCGTGGAGATGCACTTCCTGCCGGACGTCTTCGTGACCTGCCCGGTGTGCGAGGGCAAGCGCTTCAACGACGCCACCCTGCGGGTGCGCTTCAAGGACAAGGACATCCACGAGGTGCTGAACAGCACGGTCGCCGAGGCCTACGAGCTGTTCTCCACGTTTGGCCCCGTCCGCAAAGTGCTGCAGACCCTGATGGACGTGGGCCTGGGCTACATCCAACTGGGGCAAAGCTCCACCACCCTGTCCGGCGGCGAGGCCCAGCGCATCAAGCTCTCCCGGGAATTGGCCAAGACCGACACGGGCCGCACCCTGTACCTGTTGGACGAGCCCACCAGTGGCCTGCATTTCGAGGACATAAGGCGGCTGCTGGGGGTCATCGATCGGCTGGTGGACAAGGGAAACACGGTGCTGGTCATCGAACACAACCTGGACGTGGTGCGGGCCTCGGACTACGTGTTGGATGTGGGACCGGAGGGCGGGGACAAGGGCGGGCGTCTGGTGGGCTACGGCACCCCCGAGGAGCTGCCGGCGTTCAAGGAGTCCATCACCGGACGTTACATCCTTACCGACAATCGAAGTGGTCCAGGAGGGCCTTGAGGTCCCGACGGTCCGACTCTCCGGCGACCTCCAGGATCTCCTTGCCACGGGCGGCCAGCTCGGCCCTGCGAGGGGCGTGGAAGGCGGCCACGGCGCCCCACTTGCCGGGGTTGTATTCCAGCAGCTTCTGCTGCTCGGCGCAGAGGGCCGTGAGGGACGCATCTGAGCGTTGGGTGAAGGCGCGGGCGTCGGGCATACGGTTGTCGTCGTCCACTTCCAGAATGTTCAGCATCTCTTCGTACAGGTTGTCGCTGCGGGCCCAGGGGCTGCCCTCGTAGAACTCAGCGGCCTTGCCGTCCGGGTCCAGCGTGGGGGGGGCTTCCTTGACCATGGTCTCCAGGCCCGTGGGAAGCTTCTCGACCTCGTCATCCTGGCCCAGGAAGTGCGCGCCAAGCAGGGCCACGGCGGCCACGGCGATGACCACTGCCACCCAGGTGCCACGGCTCCGGGCGGTGGTGGGCTCCTCGACCTCAGTCCTGATCGGTCCCCCGAAATCCTGTACCATCACGACTTCCTTTCCCGGGAGCCGATTCGCGCCTTGAACTCCTGGATCAGGGGAATGTTCACCGGATCCACTTTCAGGCGATCGGCCAGGTAGAAGCAGACCCAATCGGCCAGCAGGAGGGAATCGAACACGGCCTCGGTGACGGAGGCGCCGTGCATGGGCAGCCGCTTGATGGCGTACCCGGCGCCGCCCATCATTTCTTCGAACAGGTCATAGCGGGCGGACAGCCCCTGGGGCATCCAGGGATCCTCCAGCAGCAGGAAGGCGAACTTGTCCGACAGGCCACTGTGGAAGCCGATCATCTCGTTGTGGTTGACCTCGGGCATGGCGCCATAAAGCGCAGGCACCTTGACGTTCTCGTTCAGCTTGACCTTCCAGATCCGCGCGACAGCCTCGTCAAAGCGGGCCGACGTGTAGATGACAGGAATGCGGCCGTCCAGGAAGCGGGCGATCTCCTTGCCTTCCTCTTCCAGGCTGCTCATTCGGCCTCGGAGGGATTCGCGCAGCTCCCGCGGCTCCACCTCCCGGGGGATCCAGAAGAAGCGCTCCAACACCTCCAGCAGCACGGCCGTGGTGAAGTACAGCGAGAAGCGCGGCTGGAAGCCTTCGCATTGGGGTGGGATGTGCACAAACGCGCGGTCCCGCGAGGGTGGCTCCTGGGCATAGATGGAGGCCAGTTTGCCCCCTGCCGCCACGCCCAGCACCCGGCCGGGGCCGTTCTCCAGGGCCCGCCACATGCTGACCGTCTCCTCGGTGTTGCCCGAGTAGGAGATCAGGATGGAGAGGGTGTCCTCGCCGGGGGGGTTGCGGAACTCGTAGTCGCGGTTGACCTCGAAGAGTCCGGGCAAGCGCTTGCCGTAGAGGATGGCACTGACGACGCCACCGCCGAGGGCGCTGCCGCCCATGGCACCAAGCACCACTCTGCGCGGAGACCAGCCTGAAAAGAATGTCTGGGGGAGTTGTTCGCAGCAGCCGGAAGCGGAAAGAAGCTGATCCGGACCTTCTTCAATAAACCTTCTCAAGATCAATCTCCAAGGGCCATTACGGTGGTGACAAACCCCTGGTCGCGTTCGAAGCGGGCCTTGAACTGCTGGGCCTCCTGCTGCGTCATGAAGCGTCCGAAGCGAATCCTGTACCAGGTGCCCTTGCCCTCAAGCTCGGCCTTCTGCAGGAAGGTGTTGTACCCATCGGCCTTCATCACAGCCTGAAACTTCTCGGCCTCCTGGCGGGACTGGAAGGCCTGAAGCTGAACGGTGAACTTTCCCACCGTCCGCTTGCTGCCATCCTTGGCACCCTTGGCCCTGTCCTCCCGGGAAGAGACCGCAGCGCGCTTGGACTGCGCGTCCGCAACCTTTGCCGTCTCCGGAGCCGAGGGCCGCTTGGCCTCAGCCGGGGATTCGTCGGGCGCTATCATAACCATCCCGACCGAATCGTCCATAGGGGGAGGAGAAAACATTTCGCCGACCGCGGCACCACCGGCGGGGGCCAGGGGAGTCGGGTCCTCCATCAGATCCTTCGGCGCGGGGGCCGAGCGGGGGATGGTCTCGCCCTTGGCAGCCATCCGCTTCATCAGAGCGGCCAGCTTGGTGCGCAGTTCCGCCTTCGTGTCCTCGGGGATACGAGCCCGGTCCAGATCTTCAAAGGTCAGCTCGTGGCGCGCCAGCAGCGTCTTCATGGCTGCCTCTTCCTCAAAGGCGTTCATGGCGCGCTGGTGGGCCCGCATGGAGGCGGGCAGCAGCTTCTTCAGGGAGTTGAAGACCTCGTCGTCGTCCGTGCCGTCGCTGGCGCTGCGCTTGAGCACCGACGGGAAGGAGAAGTACTTGTCGCTCTCGACGTCACCAACGCGGGCCTTCACCTGCCGCACACGCTGATACAGGGCGCGCATGTCCGGCGCCACGGAGCCCTCGGCGTTCTTGACCAGTTCGCCCTTCCCTACGTTGAGGCCCACGTAGAAGATGGCCCCAGCGACCACGGCGCTGGCAATCACCACCTTCAACACCAGCCCGGCGTCCACATCCAGAAAGCTGCGCTCTTTGAGAAGTCGTTCGTCTTTGAAAGTCATCTTTAGGGCCCCCCACGGTCCTGGTTTCGTACCCCGGCACGATAGCGCTGACTTGTGGCGCGTCAAAAAATCGGTGATTGTAGCCGCGATAGTTAATGGATGGAGGAATCCCATGACCCAGCGCGTCGAAGTTCGCAGTCCCCTTGCCCCCGCTCCCATCGGTCCCTACTCCCAGGGCATCGAAGTGTCCGGTGCCCAGTCCCTGTTGTTCGTCTCAGGCCAGCTTCCCATGGACGCCGCCACCGGCGAGTTGTTGCACGCCGACATCGCCGCCGAAGCCGAGCTTGCCCTCAAGAACCTGGAGGCCGTCCTTGGTGCGGCGGGCCACGCCTGGGCGAATGTGGTCAATGTGAAGGTCTACCTGACCAATATGAGTGACTTCGCCGCCGTGAACGAGGTCTACGCCCGCCATGCCGGCAAGCCCGCCCCCGCCAGGGCCGTCATCCAGGTCGCGGCGCTGCCCAAGGGCGCCCGCCTTGAGATTGAGGCCGTCTCCGCACGCTGACCGCGCGTGTTGCAAACTGCACAATGGTGTTGCAGGCCGCCACAAGTGTGCCGCGACCCCTGATCTCAAAGGACGCCGCATCAATCACTGGGGCGCGTGGGGGCTGGGGGAGGCGCTTGTGTTGCATGTTGCAACATGAAGGCTTTTCACAGACCGTGGTTTGAGGCCCATTTGGCGTTGGCACGGCGTTTGCAATGTAATACTGCGTGTCAATTGACACAACATCCCATTTCCTCAGTTCAATTCACCCGTACCCGCTCGGGCGTGCTGCTTCGCCCGAGGGGACTCTACAGAACAGGGTAAGCAGTGCCCCGCCCGCCGCGGATACCCTGTTCAGTCCCACCAAACGGAGAAATCCCACCTTTAGATCTTCGAAAAGACGCGGCGGCAGGGAAAAAGGGGGCCAGAAATGGCCCTCTTTTTTTTTAGCCCTTTGCCAGTGGAGCCTCGGGGATTAGAATCGCCGCAAATTGCGAGGCCGGCCATGAGCATGCCAAGAAAAGTGTTGGTGGTGGACGATGATCGCTCCTTCTCGGCGGCCCTGGGAGAGCAACTCCTGGCGGCGGGCTATGCGGTGCGGAGCGCCAACAGCGGCGCCGAGTTGCTGGACGAGATGGGCCGCGGTTTCGAAGGCGTAGTGTTGCTGGACGTCAAGCTGCCGGACTACGACGGGTTGGAACTGCTGGGGCTGCTGAAACCCTATGAAGCGGACATCAAGGTCATTGTGGTGACTGCCTACGGCACCGTGGGGCTGGCCATGACGGCGCACCAGGAGAAGGGCGCCTTCTACGTGCTGTCCAAGACCGACGGCGACCTCTCCGAACGCCTGCCTCCCATTCTTGTGGCGGCCTTCAACCAAATGGACATGGCCAAGCAGCTTCGTGGCCTTCGCGAGTCCCTGAAGGAACAGGGGTCGGGCTCCCAGATTGCCCACTATTCCCCAGGCATGAAGCGCGTCATGTCCCTCATCAGGCAGGCGGCGGACAGCAAGATCTCCGTGATGATCGGTGGCGAAAGCGGCACCGGCAAGGAGTTGGTCGCCAGGGATCTGCACTCGCGCAGCGCCCGAGGGGAGGGACCCTTCATCGCCATCAACTGCGGCGGCATCCCGGAGAACCTGCTGGAGAGCGAGTTGTTTGGCTATGAACGGGGTGCCTTCACGGGCGCCTATGCCAGGAAGAAGGGCAAGTTCGAGACCGCCGACGGCGGCACCCTGTTCCTGGACGAGATCGGCGAAATGCCCCTGTCCCTTCAAGTCAAGCTGCTGCGCGTCCTGCAAAGCCAGGAGTTCGAGCGCCTGGGCGGCACCGAAAAGGTGACCGTGGACGTGCGCATCATCTCGGCTACCAACCGGGATCTGGCTGTGGAGGTTGCCGCGGGGCGCTTCCGCGAGGACCTCTTCTACCGGTTGGCGGTCTTCCCCATCTTCATCCCTGCCCTGAGAGAGCGGCGCGAGGACATCATGCCCCTGGCGGAGTTCTTCCGGCAGAAGTACTCCAAGCAGGAGAACAAGGAGACCGCCGGGTTCACCCACGACGCGACCCAGGCTCTGTTGACCTGCGCCTACCCCGGCAACGTTCGGCAGCTTGAGAACGCCATCGCCCATGCGGTGGTGGTGTGTCGGGCCGGAAGCCCCATCGATTTGGCCGACCTGCCCCCCACCGTGCGGACCTTGAGCGGCGCAGAGGCGGGCATCTCCGGACCTCTGCTGGTGAAACTGGATCAGATGATCAAGAGCCCGTCCCAACTTCCCAGCATCCAGGAGCTGGAGCAGTTCATCCTGGGCAAGGCCATGAAGCTGCACGAGGGGCGCATTGCGGAGGCAGCCCGAAGCCTGGGCATTGATCGCACGACGCTGTACCGCAAGCTGAAATCCGGAAAGGTGGAGCGCGATGAACCCTAGTCGGCCGGGCTTCCTGCTGGCGCTGCTGGGCGCTGCTCTGGTGCTGGGGTGTGGGGCGGCGGACCACTCGGGCCTGGACGCCGGCAGTGACGGCGGCTGGAACATCGACCTGGAGAACGACGACAGTCAGGCCGACGTGGTGCCCGATAACTGCTGCGAGTTCGACGCCCTGGGCGCGGATCCGACCGACCTGGTGCCTTTGCTGGAAGACCCCCTGGCCCTGCGAAACCAACTGCTGGCCGAGGTCCCCGTGCCCTCCATTCCCGCGGAGGCCCAGGCCTTCCTGGCGTTTCAACGTGAGCTTCGTGAGTTTCTGGAGGGGGCGCTGGGGACGTCGTTGGTGGCTCCCGTGGGCACGAACGTCCCGGTTACCCAGGTGGGGACCCTGACCAAAGAAGACCACGTCATTGAGAAGTTGCTGCTGGAGCCCATCCCCGGCGTGAAGGTACCGGCCTTGCTGATACGGCCCCTGCCCGCCCCCGCGGCCCCCTCCCCTGGAGTGCTGGTGCTGCACGGCCACGACCAGCCCGGCAAGACCTACACCAACATCCTGACCCTGGCCGTCAACCTGGGGCGCCGCGGCGCTGTGGTGTTGCTGCCCGACTGGTACGGCTTTGGCGACCTGAGCGGCGACGACTGGAAGCACATCAACACCCAGGGCAACTACCTGGCGGGCCAGACCATGAACTACCCGGCCACGCCCACGGCCCGGCGAATGCTGGACTATCTGGCCTCCAGGCCGGACGTGGACCCCCAGGCCCTGGCGGCCACGGGCCACTCCGGCGGTGGCGAGAACACCTTGTACCTGGGCGCCTACGACCAGCGACTGGCGGCCACGGCGGTCATTGACGGCATGGATGACTGGGCCTTCCGGCTGGACTACGGGCTGTCCCGCTGCCCCGAGCATTACCCCGAAGGCTTCCTGGCCCGTGGCGACTACTCCACCCTGCTGGCCCTGCACGCGCCGGTGCCCACGTTGGTCCTGTCCGGAGAGAGCGACTTCGTGGTGTCCCCCAGCCCCGTGGTGGAGGTCCTGGTGCAGCGCGCGGCGGTGGCCTTCCAGACCCTGGGCGCTGGCGATTACCTTCGGCACCTGGCCTTTCCCGGTGGGCACTCGGCCAGCCGAGGCAAGCGCGAGGCCATCTACGGCTTCTTCGCCGAGGTCCTGGGCCACCCGGAGTTGGCTGGTCCAGAGGATGGCACGGTGTTCAAGGACAGCGCGGAGCTGCACCTCACGGTCCCCTCCTCCAGCCTCAAGACCCTGGATCTGGTAGCGGCCTTGATAAACACGGCGCGGGACTTGGCGCCGGCCCCCGCGGCCCCCCCCGACGACGGTGAACTGCCAACCCTGCCCGACAGTGGAGAGCTGTCCGTGGGCGCCGTAGAGGGAGGCAAGGTGCTGTACCGACAGAAGGCCCCTCCCCTGCCCTTCCGGGTGTTCGAGGCAGCCAACCCCCATGCGCTGGTGCTTTGCTTCGCGGATCCCGGCGCCGGGGCCTGCCTGCCGCTGGCTGGGGCGTTGGCCGCGCAGGGCGTGGAGGTCTGGGCGGTGGACCCCACGGGGTTTGGCGAACTGGCCGACGATTGGCCCCTGGACGACGGCTGGAAACGGCTGCGTTTGGCCAACTACCTGATCCTGGACGGACGCCCCATGCCCCTGCGGGTTGCCGCTGACCTTCGGGATCTGGCGCTGCTTCGGCGCAGCCAGGGCGAGCTGCCGGTGGCGGTGATGGGGCTGGGGGTGAAGGCCGCCTGGCTGGCCCTGCTGGCCTCGGCGCTAAGCCCCCAACTGGACGCCGCGGTGGCCCTTGGGCCCCAGGTGGACCTTGCTGACGAGTACCTTGAAGGGCCCCTCTTCCCCATGCCCGCGGACCTCTACGTGTCTGGATACAGTCGCCTTGGGGGGCTGGCGCGCGTCAAGGCCCTGGCGGGTCGCAAACCCCTGCTGGTGGACAGCAACCCGGACCCCAGGCCCCTGGCAAGAACCATCTGTCGGTTTGTGTTGAAGGCGGCCTCCGCAGCCGCGAAGTGATGCGAAGCTGAAAGGTCAGTGAAGCTCGGGGGCGCTGTGGGCGGCTTCCAGGATCTTGTCGGTCTCGGCGCGGGCCAGGGCCCCGTCTTCTGCTTCGACCATGATGCGCAGCACGTTTTCAGTCCCGGAGAAACGCACCAGCACCCGGCCATTGTCTCCCAGACGCTTTTCCGCGGCCTTCACCGCGGCGGCAAGCTGGGGCACGTTCTCCATGGCGGGCTTGGCGGCCACCTCCACGGCCTCGAGGATTTGGGGGAAGCGCTCGAAGCGGCCCACCAGTTCGGACAGCTTCTTGCCGGTGCGCAGCATCACGGCCATGACCTGCAGCGACGAGACCAGCCCATCGCCGGTGGTGGAGTGGTCCAGGAAGATCATGTGGCCGGACTGCTCGCCGCCGAAGTTGAGGCCGCCCCGGCGCATGGCCTCGATGACGTAGCGATCGCCAACGGCGGTCCGCAGCAGCTTGCCGCCCAGACGTCGCAGGTACTTGTCCAGGCCCATGTTGGACATGACGGTGGCCACCACTGTGTTGTCGTGCAGCCGGCCCTCCTTGATGAACATCTCGGCCACAAGGCCCATGACCGCGTCGCCGTCGACGATCTCGCCCTTCTCGTCTGCCAGAATCAGCCGGTCCGCGTCGCCGTCCAGGGCCACGCCAAGATCGGCCTCCTCGCGGACCACCGTGCGGGCCAGTTGTTCCGGGTAAAGAGCGCCGCAGCGGCGGTTGATGTTGGTGCCGTCGGGGACGGTGCCCAACTGGATGACCTAGGCGCCCAGTTCCTCGAATACGGCGGGGGCGGCCCGGTAGGCGGCACCGTTGGCGCAGTCCACGACGATCTTCAGGCCCCGCAGGGGGAGGTCCAGGGGGAAGGAGTCCTTGGCCGAAACGATGTACCGACCCAGGGCGTCTTCAATTCGATAGGCCCGGCCCAGGCGCTTGCCCACGGGGCGGTTCTTGTCCGCCTCGTCGCTGTCGATGAGAGCCTCCAGGCGGCCCTCCACCTCGTCGGGCAGCTTGAAGCCGTCGGCGCCGAAGATCTTGATGCCGTTGTCCTGAAAGGGGTTGTGGGAGGCGGACACCATGACGCCGGCCTGGGCGCGCATGCTGCGGGTCAGGAAGGCGACGGCGGGGGTGGGCAGGGGGCCCAACTGGTAGGTGCTGGCGCCCATGGAGCAGGCCCCGGCGGCCAGGGCGAACTCGAAGATGTAGCTGGACCTGCGGGGGTCCTTGCCGATGACGATGCGCGGCTCCGGGTGGTCCTTGCCGAAGTGCAGGGCCAGCACCTGTCCAAGCCTCAAGGCCAGCTCGGGCGTCATGGGGTGAACATTGGCTTTGCCGCGGATGCCGTCGGTGCCGAAGTATTTCTTCATCAAGCGCTCCTACGTTATTTCTTCTCTTTGCGCTGCAAGCGGACCTTGAAGAACCGGGTCTGGGGATCCAACTCGAACTGGGCGCCCGCCAGACCCTGGATGCGTGGCTCCAGGGGCCCGAAGACCTCGAAGTAACGCTCCGGCGCGGGGGGGCGCATGGTCCCGGCGTCGATGAACACGTATTGGGAAAGGTTATCCCGTGAAAGGTCCTCCAACACGCGCTCGTCGCCTGAGACCTTGACGCTGAAGAGGGGCGGCTCGGCAGTGCAGACGAAGCCCGCGGGGCAACTCAGGACCTTCATGGGCACGTTCACCACCGCCTTCACGGCCGCCTTCTCGCGCACAGGGATGCGCAGCAGCACAGAGTCCGGGTACATGGTGATGGCAGGTCGGTTCTGGGTCTCCAGGGGGACCTTCACCTCCCGCAGGCCCGAGAAGCCACTGACGTCCACGGTTCGGGTGGGGATCTCGGCGATGCGGGCCAGCACCGACGCGGGGCCCTTCACCAGAACCTCCGAGGGGATTACCTCGATGCGCGAGTAGTCCACATAGGAGAAGGAATCGGGGGCACCCTTGATCTCCGCCTTCACCTTCAGGCTGCGGCTCTCCAATTTGTCCAGGCGCAACGTCATGGAGGGCGGATAGATGGAGGCGATGCCCGTGGCGCCCTTCACGTTCAGGTGCTCCTCCAGGGCCTCGGCGCTGAAGCTGTAAGTCTCGCCGTCCTTCATGGCGCTGAGGTCCACCAGATAGGCCTTCGGGGGGTTCTGCAGGATGGACGACAGCACGGACCACGCGCCCCGCAGGCGCACCGTGATCTCCGAGGGGGGCTGCTCCAGCAGCAGGCTCTCCTCCTTGGGCATGAGCAGCTTGAGTGGCACGGTGATGTCAGCTTCGCGAATGCTGTCCTGGCGCACCACCCAGACCACCAGCACGGCGGTCAGCAGGGAGAAGACCTTGGTGAAGAGGTTCTTGGTGATGGAGGCCTTGAGGCTGGCGACGGTCATCATGGGTTGGCCCTCCCTTCGCCAGCGTCACCTGTGGTTGAGGGGGGGGCGGGGGGGGCTGAAGGCTCCGCGGGGGCGGCCCAGGGGACGGACTCGCCGGCCTTTTGCTGGGCCGACGCCGTGATGAGGATTTCCCGCAGGCGGTCGGGGGCGATGCCGCGCTCCAGGCGGCCGTTCCAACCCACGGAGATGCGGCCCGTCTCCTCCGAGACCACCACCACCAGGGCGTCCGTCTGCTCGGCCAGCCCAAGGGCCGCGCGATGTCTGGTGCCGAAGGCCCGGTCCGTGGCGACCACCTGGGACAGGGGCAGGATGCAGTGGGCAGCCACGATGCGATTCCCACGGACCAGCACGGCGCCGTCGTGGGTGGGGTTCTCGAAGGCCGGCACGAAGAGCAGGAACAGCAGGTGCCGGTCCAGGGCCGCGTCCAAGGGGATGGAGCCCTTCTCGAAGGGACGCAGGTCGGCCTTCTGCTCCAGCACGATCAGGGCCCCAATGCGGCGGGCGGCCAGGGACTTCACGGCCTCCACCACCTCCTCCAGGAACTCCCGGGAGCGGGCCTCGCCCCCTACCCCGCCCAGCCACTTGGGCAGCCAGGCCAGGCGCATGAGGGCGCGGCGCAGGTCATCCTGATACAGCACCACCACCAGCACGGCGATGCCGCCCATGAAGTTGGACAGGACCAGGTTGATGGTCGTAAGGCCGAGGAAGCGTTCGTTGGAGACCAGGAACAGCAGCAGCAAGACCGCCAGTGCGCCGATGGCGTGGACGGCCCGGGTGCCGCGGAAGAAGATGATGACCTCATAGATCAGGAAGGCCAGCACCAGCGCATCCAGCGCGAAGCGTACCACCT
>CAIXZC010000373.1 GCA_903923815.1 uncultured Myxococcales bacterium | reverse complement strand
GGCCAGAGCCACACCCTCAAGGTCAAGCAGGGCGAGACCGTCAACGTGGAGACCGCCGACACCGGCGAGTGGGACACCCAGGGCGACCTGTCGGGCACCCACATCGTGGCCAACGGCCCCATCGCCGTGCACGGCGGCAACTCCTGCTCCAACGTGGGCGGCGAGCGCTGCTGCTGCGACCACATCGAACACCAGCTCATGCCCGTGTCCACCTGGGGCGCCCGTTACCTGGTTACCAAGACCTGGCCCCGCTGGATGGAGAAGGACTACGTCCGGGTCATGGCCTCCAAGAGCGGCACCAGCGTGACCGTGAACCCCGCCGTGGCCAGCGTGCCCACCCTGAACGCGGGCCAGCACTACACGTTCCTGACGGACAAGGACGTGGAGGTCATCTCCAATGACCCCGCCAAGCCCATCCAGGTGACCCACTATCTGGCGTCGTCCTACGAGATCGTCGGCCCCAAGTGGGTCGAGTACCCGGACGAGTGCAGCAGCAACAGCCAGTGCCCCTCCTTCTACACCTGCGACACCTACGACGGGTTCAGCTATTCCTGCGTGCCCAAAGAGTGCGCGGTCATCGGCGACTGCCCCAGCGGCCACACCTGCTTCGAGGACTGGTACAGCGGCACCGGCATCTGCCAGGCCATCGGCGACCCC
Organism: uncultured Myxococcales bacterium; assembly: GCA_903923815.1. Lineage (GTDB taxonomy): Bacteria > Myxococcota_A > UBA9042 > CAIXZC01 > CAIXZC01 > CAIXZC01. The sequence continues at coordinate 21,881 of CAIXZC010000373.1, read as the reverse complement.
GCCATGATGGTCACCGTGCCCGCCGAGCAGTTCCAGGAGAGCTACGTGTTCCTCATCCCCAACAAGTACGTCCAGGACTACCTGAACGTGATGGCCCCCACCAATGCCCAGACCGTGGTGCTGGACGGCGTGCAGATCAACCCCGCCTCCTTCAGCGCCATCGGCAACAGTGGGTACGGCGTGTACCGCACCAAGGTCGCGGACGGCACCCACACCATCTGGTCGGACAAGAAGATCGGCATCCTCGTCTATGGTTATGACAAGGACGTGTCCTACGGCTACGCGGGCGGTATGGGCCTCATCAAGCTCAACTGAGTCGCGGATCCCTCGGAGGTGCTCCATGCGTAAGTTTGCTCTGGTGTTCCTGGTCCTTGCCCTGGCGTCCTGCGGCAGCAGCAGCAGCGACAAGGACGGCGGCTTCGGGTTTGGCGGCGACGACGCCGAGGTGACGGGTGGCGGCCCCGATGGGATCGACCTGACCTGCCAGACCAGCGACGACTGCCCCGGGGACTTCCCCTACTGTCACGTTGGCGAGAAGGTCTGCGTGGAGTGCACCAAGAACGAGCAGTGCCCCACCGAGAAGCCCTTCTGCAACGCCCAGAAGCACGCCTGCGCGGAGTGCGTCATGGACGTGGACTGCGGCGAGGGGCGTCACTGCCTGGACGGCACCTGCAGCGACAAGTCCTGCTGGCCCGACAGCAAGGTCTGCGTGGGCAACTCCGTGCACACCTGCAGCGCCGACGGCATGGACCCCCACTTCCAGGTGAACGAGTGTGGCGAGGCGACCTGCTACAACGGCGAGTGCCTGGCCTGCGTCCCCAACCAGACCTCCTGCAAGGCCAATCAGGTCATCGAGTGCGACGGCGACGGCGCCACCTTCCAGGTGCTGCAGGACTGCGGCGTCAAGGAGTGCATCGGCAACCAGTGCGTGTTCTGCTACCCCGGCAACAAGAAGTGCGACGGCAACAACTCCATGATTTGCGGCGAGGATGGCGAGCACTGGGAGCTGTCCCAGAACTGCGCCGACAACGGCTTCTCCTGCGTGAACGGCATCTGCGTGTCTCCCTGCTCGGGGGACGTCAAGCAGAACACCAACGCGGGCTGCGAGTTCTACGCCGTGGACCTGCACAACGCCCTGGAGAACAGTGGCTTTGGGGTCTATGACGCCCAGAACGCCCAGTTCGCGGTCATCGCCTCCAACACCTCGGACAGCGCCGCCGCCACGGTCACCGTGACCCTGCCGGACGGCACCACCCAGGTGCAGCAGGTGGCCCCCGGCGCCCTGGGCAAGTTCCTGCTGCCCCCCGAGTACGGCCTTGGCGGCACCGAGGTGGCCATGAAGGCCTACAAGATCTCCGCCAACCTGCCCATCACCGTCTACCAGTTCAACCCCCTGTCCAACGAGCAGGTCTTCAGCAACGACGCCTCCGTGCTGCTGCCCACCCCGGCCATTGGCAAGCAATACTACGTCGCGTCCTACCAGGGCGAAGGCTACGCCTCCTACTTCGCCATCGTGGGCGTCAGCTCCCTGCCCACCGAGGTCACCTTCACCGTCACCGCCAACACCGCGGCGGGCGGCGGAATCCCGGCCCTGACCCCCGGGCAAAGCCACACCATGACCATCAACCAGGGGCAGGTCATCGCCGTAGAGGCCAGCGCCGGCGTGGGCGAGGATCTGACCGGTTCCTACATCAACGCCCTGGGACCCGTGATGGTCTTTGGCGGCCACACAGCCGCCTCCACGGGCGACCAGTGCTGCGCCGATCACCTGGAGCAGCAGATGGCCCCCGTGAACACCTGGGGCTCCAAGTACGTGGTCACCAAGACCTGGCCCCGCATGCTGGAGAAGGACTACATCCGCATCGTGGCGGCCGAGGACGGCACCGCCGTCACCGTGTTCCCTGCCATCGCCTCCGTCCCCGTGCTGAACGCCGGTGACCACTACACCTTCCGTACGGACCGGGACCTGGAGGTCATCTCCACGGACCCCACCAAGCCCATCATGGTGGTGCAGTACCTGGCGTCGTCCTACGAGATCCTGGGGGACAACTACAGCGACTATTGCATGGACAGCAGCGATTGCCCCCCCGGCTACGAGTGCGACTACTACTACGGCCAGTGCATGGGCGGCACCTGCTACTCCAACAACGAGTGCCCCAGCGGCCATAGCTGCAGCGACGGCTACTGCGCCCCCATCGGAGACCCCACCATGATCCTGGCGGTGCCCGCCGAGCAGTTCATGGAGAGCTACGTGTTCCTCACGCCCGACGCCTACGTGCAGGATTACCTGAACGTCATCGCCCCCTTGAACGCCCAGACGGTGGTGTTGGATGGCATTCAGATCTCCCCCAACCAGTTCGTCCCCATCGGCAACAGCGGCTTCGGCGTGCTGCGCACCAAGGTGCAGGACGGGGCCCACACCATCTGGTCGGACAAGAAGATCGGCATCCTGGTGTACGGGTATGACGACGACGTTTCCTACGGCTACCCGGGCGGACTTGGTTTGAAGGACATTGGCGACTGATCAGCGCTTCTTCTGTAGCAGCTTCCCCACAACCCAGAACGGAATGACCAGCTGAAAGGCCACGGCGGTGATGGCCAGCAGCACCGCGCCGGCCACCGCCAGCAGGGCCGCCAGCCAGGCCCACAGGGCGGCGATCAGCACGGCAGACGCGCCCTCGTCCAGGTCACTGCCAAAGAGGCTGGAGAGCAACTGGGAGGAGGCCGCCAGCAGCAGCGCCAGGAGGCCAAAGAGGGTGAGGCCATCCAGCAGATCCCGCCCGCCGTCAAAGAGATCAAAGTGCCTGCAGGCGAAGATGGCCACCAGCTCCAGGGCTGCACCCAGGATCAGGGCCGTGCCCACGAAACCCTTGCCACGCCCCCACAGCTTGTCAGGCATTGTCCGTCTCCGGGCGTTTCTTGACGGCCACCAGGGTCACCTTGTCCCCCTTCTGGACCACCTTGATGGCCAGCGAGCCGCTGCACTGTTCGACGATGCGGCCGATGCCCACGGCCAGGGTCTCCCGGGAGAGGCCGTCGAGGGGCTGGTTGAGCTGGGCCTTGGACTCCTTGAGGGCGCCCATGATGCCGTCCAGGTCTTCGGGCTGGAAGACCTTGGCGGTGTTGTCCGGGCTGCGGGTCTGGGGTCCCGTGCGGTGGTTGGCTTCTTCGACCTTGGCCAGGGCGTCCAGGGCCGCCTCCATGGCCTTCAGGTCTTCGCCGTTGGGGTCCGTCACGAAGGCCGTCTCGGCGCGCCCCGCCACACCCCGGCGGATGCGGCCATCCTCCAGGAGGCGGACGATGCGGTCCCAGTAGCTCTTCAGGGAGGTGTAGCGCTGCAAGAGGCCCCGGTAGCGAAACTTCAGGACCGTGCTGCGCACCTTGGGGATCTCGGAGCGCATGAAGGACTTGTCCAGCTCGTTGCGCAGCATGCGCGGCTCGACCTTCTCGATGCCCATGAAGTACTGGTCGTACAGCACCCGCAGGCGGCCGAGGCGGGCCTCCATGACGCCAAGCTCCTCGTCCATACGCCGGCGCTCGTCCTCCAACTTGTTCAGATCATTGCGGGATTCCGCCACGGGCCAAGGCCTCCTTGAAAGCTGGGACCAAGTCTGCCAAGCTTTGCCGACCGGCACAACATATTTGTCCGCCGGCAAGCCGATTGGGTCCAAGGGGGCCTGGGCCGGAAGGAGCGTTGATGGGGTGGGCCTCCAGGCTGGTGCTGCTGGCGGCGTTGCTGCTGGGATCGGGGGCGGCCTTCGGGGCGGACCCGGACCTGGTCTGGCAGGAGGTCAGCACCCCCCACTTCCGCCTCGTCTACAACCAGGAGACCGAGCCCCTTGCGGCGGCCACGCTGGATAGCGCCAACCGGGCCTGGGCCACCCTGGAGGCGCGCTTTGGTTTCGTGCCCTCCCAGCGGGTGGACCTGGTGCTGGGGGACGACACCGACGCCCCCAACGGCTTCACCTTCGTGGTCCCCTACAACCGGGTCATCCTGCGGGCCGTGCCTCCGCGCCTGGACGACGAGCTGTCCTGCCTGGGCAGTTGGCTGGACCTGCTGGTGCTGCACGAGCTGACCCACGTCTTCACCCTGGAGCAGCACAGCGGCCCCTCGGCCCTGGCCAACGCGGTCTTCGGGCGGGTGGCCGTGCCCAACCTGACCTGGCCCCCCTGGCTGGTGGAGGGGCTGGCGGTGCAGGAGGAGAGCCGCAGGGGGCATGGGCGCCTGCAGCACCCGGCCTTTGGCATGAAGCTGCGCATGGCCCTGCAAGAGGGCCGGCAGTTCAAGCTGTCGGAGCTGTCCGGCGCGCCCCTGGACAACCCGGGGGCGCAGGCCTGGTACCTGTACGGCGGCTACTTCCTGGCCTGGCTGTCCGAGGACCGCCCCGCGGGGGTCTGGGCGGCGCTGCTGCGGGACTACGGCGGGCGCTTGGTGCCCTATGCCCATTCCATCATGGCGCGGCGGCACCTGGGGGCCAGTTGGCCCGAGCTGTACGCTGCCTGGCTGGAGCACCTGCGGGGCCTGCTGCGGCAGGACCTGTTGGCCGGGGAGGGGCGGGGGGAGGGACGCGCCCTGGGGGAGGCCGGCGAGGCCCTGCCCTTTGCCAGCCCCCAGGCGGATGGCAGCCTGCTGCTGGTGCGCGCCGACGGCTACGACCGGCCCCGGCTGGAGCGCTGGCAAGGCGGGCACCGGGAGACTCTGCTGCGCTGCCTGGGGGGCTGCGAGTACCTGCAGGTCGCCCGGGATGGCCGGGTGTTCTTCGTGGGGGCGGACTGGGACGGGCGTCACCGTCGCTACCTGGAGCCCTACGTCTGGAGCGCCAAGGCGGGCCCAAGGCGCCTGGGGCAGGGCCTGCGCTGCCGGGAGTTGACGCTGCTGGAGGACCGCCAGCGGTTGCTGTGCAGTTCCTGGAACCCCGCGGCGGGCCACTTCCTGGTGGAGCTGTCTTTTAATGGAAGAGTCGGGCGCAGCCATCCGGTTCCCCAAGAACTGGGTGACGCCGTGCCCGGGCAGGCCCGCGCCCTGCCGGGGCGGCCAGATAGGGTGCTGCTGCCCCTGCTGCAGGACGGACGCCGGCGCCTCGCCTTCGTGGACCTGGCCACTGACGCCTGGACCTTGCTGGACCTGCCGGGGGACTGGAACTCCCAGCCCGAGGTCTCCGCCGACGGCCAGTGGCTGCTGTATTCGGGGGAGCAGGAGGGGCGGTTCCAGCTCTGGTACACGGACCTTGCGGGGCGCTGCCAGCCCCAGCGCCTGACGGACGTTCCGGGCGGAGCTTTTCAGCCCCGCCTGCGGCCTGATGGTCAGACCCTGGTGTTTGCGTCCTACCACGCCCAGGGCTATCGCCTGCAGGAACTGGACTTCTCGCCTCGCTGCGAGCCAAGGACTGCGGGGACGGAGGCGGGGTTGACCGCGGGGACGGAGGCTGGGGCTTTGGCCCCCTTGCCCCCCTCCGAGCCCTACTTTCCTTTGGTTCACCTGCGGCCCCGAAGCTGGCTGCCCAGCGTCTCCGCCGGGTCCGCGGGGCTGGACTGGGTGGGCCTGGAACTGACCGGCGAAGACCCCGCCCAGTTGGAGCGCCTGGCCGCCAACATCCTGTGGCTGCCCGACACGGACGGCGTCCAGGGGGGGCTGCGCTGGGTGACCGAACGGGTAGACCCGGTGCTGGGCCTGTCGGTCAGTCATAGCTCTCAGCAAATGCAAGGCAGAGACGCCGATCAAGTTCGGTCCTTTCGCTACGACCGCAGCACCCTGGGGGTGGACTTCAACTTTCGAAACCCCGGCAACGACCGGGCCCTGGCCTTCATCGTGGGCTACGACCTGACCCTGTGGGAGCTGGCGCGGGAGCAAGCGCCCGTGATGGCCGATCCGCTGCTGTTGCCGGGAAGCCGGCCGGGCAAGGGCTTCGAAGGGGCGCTGTCCTTGACCTTCATCCGGGACGGCCGGGAGATGTACCGCTTCTCCCCCGCCCCGGAGCGAGGCCTGCGCTTTGCCACCTCGGCGCGGCTGGTGAACCCCGTGTTTGGGGGCCAGCGCGAGTCCTTGGTGCTGCGAGGTTCGTTGGATCTGCACCCCCGCCTGCTGCCCCCGGGGAACAGCCTGGGCCTGCTGTGGCGGGGCGGCGTGGCCATGGCCCCGGGCTCCGTCCAGGCTTTTTCCTTAGGGGGTTTTCCCGTGCAGGACCTGGTGCGGCAACTGGTGGACGGTGGCAGCATCGGGGATACGGCCCTGCGGGGCTTTGCCCCCGGCGGCCTGGTGGGCAGCCAGTACCAGTACGGCAAGCTGGAGGCGGTGCTGCCCCTGGCCCACTGGCGTCAGGGCATCTTCACCTGGCCTTTGTTCTTCAAGGACCTGTGGCTGCGGCCCCTGCTGAACGCCGCTTGGGTGGCGGGGCTCCATGGGGAGGCCCCCAGGGGCGGCGTGGGGGCGGCTCTGGAGGCGGAGGCGGGGCTGGAACTGGGCTACACCGACCCGGTGCGGCTGGTGCTGGGGGTGGCCCAGGGAAGAGGTGACAGCGCCGTCTCGGAGGTGTATTTCCTGCTGGGAAGATAGGGTCCAACGGGGCCCGGCGGAGGCAAGATGAGGCGAAGACTGTGGCTGGTGCTGTTGGGCTTGGGACTGCTGGGTGGCTGCGACGACAGCGCCGCCGGGCCAGACTGCCAGGAGGCCTGCTCGGGCTGCCAGGGAAACGTGTGCCCCACGGGCGTCTGCGGCTTCCAGGTACTGGTTGATGGTTCCTGCGAGGGGCAGGTGGAGCAGGCCCAGGTGGCCCTGGGCCAGTGCGCCGAGGACCTGCTGCTGGTGCCCGGAGAGGCGACGCTGCTATGCGGCCACCTGCTGGGCCACTCGGACGCCCTGCTGACGGTGCGAGGGGCGGATCTTGTGTGGCAGCAGCGGGCCTACTGCCGGCCCGATCGCCAGGGCAAGGTGCAACTGTTGACGGTCACCTGCGAGGGGCAGGATGCCAGCGGCCAGGACGGAATGTAGAGAAGATTCGGAAGATGGGCGATGGGTCCTGACCCGGGGTTACTCTTCGCCGGAGGCGGAGCTGAACACGAAGGGCCACTTGATGATGCAGATACCGCCGGAGGGCCTCTTGAAGCGCATGTGACCGATGACCTTGGCCATGCACTCTTCAACCTTCTTGTTGTTCAGGTTGTTGGAGACCGTCTGCACGCCTTCGACCTTGCCGTCCAGGTTGATGGTCCACTTGACGACGATCTTGCCCTTGAGGTCGGGGTTGAGCTGGAGGGCCACTTCGTAGCAGGAGCGGATGGCCGCAGCGCGACGCTGCACGGTCTTGAGCACGTCCTGCTTCTTGCAGAAGCCCGACACGCCGCCCGTGCCCATGGACACGCGGGAGGCGCGGGCGCGACCCTTGTCCTTGAGGCCCGCCAGGGCCATGCGTCCGGCCCGGCTGGCGTCGGCGCCGCCGATGCCCCCGAGGCCCCCTACGCCACCCATGCCGCCCATGCCGAAGGCGCCGCCGCCGCCGAAGCCGCCGCCGCCGCCGCCGTCACCGAAGCCGCCGGCGCCGCCCAGACCGCCACCGCCGTAGTCGCCGGTGGTGAGGCTGCCGCCCTCGTAGGACAGGTCAGACTGGCCCTCGTTCTCCATGACAAAGTCACCGTCCTCGCCCCACACGGCGTTCTTGGCCACCAGGTTCTTCTGCTTGCCAAGCACGCTGGAGAGGGCGGACTTCTTGCGGCTCTTGTTCTTCAGCACGGCGACCATGCCCTGCTTCTTGTCCAGGGCGAGTTGGTCACGCTTGGCGTCCAGGCCCTTGTGGTCGTCCTTCATGGGCTTGAGCTGGTTGCGGTTCTTGAGATCCGTGATGTCGATGTCCTTCTTGAGGGGGTCGCCCGCCTTCTCGATGGGCTTGTCAGGCATGGGGGGCTGCTCTTCGGGCACTTCGTCGGGCAGCTTCTCCTCTTCCTTCTTGACCTCTTCTTTTTCCTTCTTGAGGCGCTCGAGCTCCTCTTCCTTCTTCTTCTTCTCCTTCTCGGCGTCCACGTGCCTGGTCTCGATCTTGATCAGCTTGGTGAAGGCATCCTTGGAGCGGGAGGCGTAGTTCACGTCCATGGGGGCGACGGCCACGTAGACCAGGAAGCCGGCCTGCACCACCAGGGACAGCAGCACGGCGGAGGAGTAGGTGGGATCGAAGTCGCCGAAGAACTTGTTCCCCACCAGGTTGGTGGGCTTGATCATCTGGAAGAACAGGGAGTTCTCGCCAAAGCGCAGGACGCCCCAGTCACCATCCTTGAGGTCCGTGTCCTTGCCGGCCACATCAGCGGCGGGGGCGGTCTTGCCACCCAGGTGCAGGCGACCCTGGAAGTCCGGGGCCACGCGCAGGGCGTAGGCGTCATTCTTGCCGCCGAGGAACTTGAACAGGGTGTGGGTCTCGGGGGCGCCGGAGACGATGATGTCGTTCTTGACGCCTTCACCCAGGGTCACATCGCGGAAGTCATCAACAACAGATTCGCTGATGATGTTGTCACGCCACAGCAGGGCCAGCCGCAGGAAGCGGGCCTTTTCCGCATAGCGGGGCTGGGAGATGCTGACCAGGAGGCAGCCAAGGAGGGTGGTGAGGGCGCCAATCCAGAGCACGTACAGACCCAGGCCGCCGGTCATGAAGCCGATGAACTTGGCAGGCGTCACTTCGGTGTCGAAGGGAAGCTGATGGGACTGCTGGAACAGGAAGGGCGCGTTCATGCCGATGTAGATGGCCAGCCCAACCAGGAAACCCGCCAGCACGACGTTGATGGCGCCGAAGAGCCGCACCTTGCGAAGCATGCGACCGGCCGCCACCATGGCCAGCACCAGGACAGAGGTGATCACCAGCCACAGGCCGGCGGAGACTTCCATGGCCATGGCGGGACTCTGCTGGGGAATCTCGAACATCGGAAGGGCCAAAACGGCGATCAGGGTAAGCAGGGCGCCAATCGCCGCGAGGATCTGACCGGTTCTCATTTGGACTCTTGCTCCTTTGCCAGTTGGGGGACAAGGCTCCCCCCGAAAACAGCGTAAGCGCGATAGTATTTTCAGGCCCTGGTCAAGTCAAGGAAAAAGCCCTGCCAAATCGGGCCTCGTCAGCGGCCCCGAATGACACCGGTCCGAGGCCTTTGGTTCCCAGGTTTTTCAAGGGTGTCCGTGGGGCTCCCGGGGGATCGGCGGGGGTCCCTTTCTAAGCCTCATCCAGCGGGCCATCTGATCGGCCTCTGTGGTGCGGGCCTGGCGCAGCCAAAGGACCCCCAGGCGGGCCGCGAAGGGCGCCGGATCGGGGGCCACGGGCAGCAGCTTCTGGAGGACCCGTTCCTCATCGGCGGGGAGACCCGCGCGGCGGTACAGCTCGGCCAGCAGGGCCAACACCCGGGGGGTCTCCTCGGGCAGGGGCCGCAGGACAGCCAGGGCCTCGTCGTCCCGGCGCAGGCGCACCAGCAGGCGGGCCAGGTCCACGCGGTTCGGGCTGGAGGTGGGGTCCCCCTCCAGGGCCTGACGGTAGTAGCGGGCGGCCTCGTCGAAGCGGCCCGACTCCTCCATGGAGACGGCCAGCAGGCGGGACACGGCATAGACCCGGGGGGCCAGGGCGGCGGCCTCCTGCAGGATGGGCAGGCGCTGATCCAGGGGGGCACCTTTCTTTTGCAGGCAGACGGCCAGATGGTAGCGGGGCTCCCAAGCCTGGGGCGCCAGCTTGCAGGCCCAGGTGAGGAACTGGCAGGCGTCGTTGACCCGGCCGTCCCGCAGGAACTCCAAGCCCAACTCCTGCTTATGAAGGGCCTCGTCCAGGGGCTCCTCCGCCAGGGCGGGGGCGGAACACAGGATGGTCAGGAGGAGGAGGAGTCTAGAATTCAACGTGCAGTCCGATGCCGCCGAAGTCGTCGCCCACCAGGGGGGTCACGTTCCAGGCGGCGGCGGGGGTGTCCTGCATGGAGTGGAGCAGGAAGAAGAGGCCGGAGGCGGCGGTGGCCACGCCCATGGTGACGAAGGAGACGGTGGCCATGGTGGCGTAGGTGCTGCCGTCGCTTTCGATGCTGTTGAGCTTCTTGTCGGCGTCGAAGGTGGCCTTGCTGACCTTGCACACAGGGGAGGAGCCGCAGAGGGCCTGGGCCCGCTTGGAGTAGTCGTCCTCGGCGCCCTTGAGCTGCATGCCATAGAAGACGCCCAGGCCCAGGGCCGCAACGGCGAGGCCGGCGCTGGCCCAGGCCACGATCTTGTAGGTGTTGGTGGGCTTGGAAGGGGCCTTGGGGGCCTGCTCTTCTGCGGGGACCACGGCGACGGCCACGGCCTTTTCCATTTCAAGCTCAAAGCGGCAGCTTGCGCCCTGGCCGCAGGTCACGTCCTTGGTGAGGGGCTTGTACTCGGGGGCGGTCAGTTCGAGGGTGTGGGGACCGGCCTTCACCTCCACGGGCTGGTTCTGGACCACCCGCAGGGGCTGGCCATCCAGCTTGACCTGGGCATTGTTGGGCAGGATGCGCAGCACCAGGAAGGAGGGCTCGGGCTGGAGGATCCAGGTGGCCGCGGCCTCCACTTCCATGATCAACCCGGTGACGTCGCTGTCGACCATCTTGCGCTCCGTGCGGTCCTTGCCGCCGTCCAGGGAGACGCGGGTGATCTCAAGCCTGTGGCCCGTGGCCGTGCGGGCCACCTCGCCCACCACCAGCAGCTTGTAGGATTTCTCCTTGGCGAAGGCGCGCAGGCAGTCCACCGAGTCCTTGCACGAGGCCCCCGTGGTGGTGCGGCGACCTTCAAGTTCGGCCCCCAGGGCCTCCTTGCCCACGAAGCTGTAGGAGTCCTTGCTGCCCTGAAGCAGCGCGGAGACCAGGACCTCGCTGAGGTCGGCCACCAGTTCGGTGTCCACTCCACCGCCGGCCCGAAGGAGCACCGCAGCGCTGCCCTCCGCCCGGGCGTTGGAAACAGGCAGAATCATGGCCAGTAACAACGCCGATGCCAGCAATCTGAACATGCCCTGAGTACCTCCAGTGGGCCGAGCATAGAAGCCACATGGGGCCTTGTCAAATACTCCGCCCGGGTGACTTTACTCTTTGCGCAGCACCTTCCAGGGGCGGCGCTTGATCTCCAGGACCAGCTCCCGCAGGTCATCATAGAGGGTGCGATCCATCATAAGGGCCCCCAGGGAGCCCTTGCCCGTCTCCAGGGCCGCCAGCAGGCGCAGGGCCGAGCCCGTGACCTGGGGCAGGTCTTGACTGAAGGCCAGCAGCCCGGGGGTGGCGCTCTCCAGCCCGCCCACCGTGCGGCTGAGCTTGTCCACCAGGTCGGGGGTGCCCCGGGCAGCCAGGCCCAGGGGCTCCAGGGTCTGACGCAGCTGCTGCACAGCGCCCCGGCTTTCCGCCAGCAGGGCCCGCAGCTCCCGGGCGGAGCCCAGCAGATCCTCCCGGGAGTCGTCCAGCAGGCCCCGGGCCGAGCCCAGGGTGGCCAGGGCCTCGTCCCCAAGCTGGGCGCTGGTTTCATCCAGGTTGACCAGCAGGGAGGCGGCGTTGTCCTTCATCTGGGCCAGCTCGCTGCCGTCCCCCAGGGCCAGGGCGAGGCTGGCTTCCAGCTCGGTGGCGCCCTCCAAGGCGGTGTTGGCATTGTCCAGGGCCAGCCGGGCCTTCTGCATGGTGTCCGGCAGCTCCCGGCGCAGGTCCGCGGAGATGGCCGCGGCGTTCTCCAGCAGGGTGGCCGCCGCCGTGATGGCCCGCTGGATGTCCTCGCGCTTCTCCTGGGTGACCTGCCGCAGGTCCTTCAAGACCGAGCCCGCGTTGGAGAAGACGGCGGTCTGGGAGAAGGCCTCCTGGCCCGCCAGCACGGCGCCCTCGGCGATGGGGGCGCCATCCCCCAGGCCTGGGTCGATCTCCACGTAGGGTTCGCCAAGCATGCCTTTGGTGGTGATGGCGAAGGTGGCGCTGTCGGCACGGATGGAGCCCGCCAGCGCCGGGTCCAGGGCCAGCTCTACCCGCGCGAAGGCAGCGCGTCCCACCCCGTCCACCGTGGCAGGCGGGTGGAAGACGATGTTGCTGACCTTGCCGCAGGAGATGCCGCTGAGACGGATGGCCGCCCCCGCCCGCATGCCCATGGTGTTGTTGAAGTCCACGAAGACCTGGAAGTCCCGGGACAGGCGCACGTTGCCCAGGATGAGGAAGAAGGCCACCAGCAGGGCCGCGGACAGCAGCACCATGAGGCCGACCTTGAGTTCTGTGGCGCGGCGAAGGGCCATGCGTTTATCTGGTCTCCTGCGATGTGGGCTCAGGGCCGGAAGTGGAAGCGCACAATGTCTCCGTCGGCGACCTCATAGTCCCGTCCCTCCACCCTGGCCAGGCCGTGGTCCCGGACCCGGGCCTCGGATCCGTACTCCACAAAGTGGGCGAAAGATATCACCTCTGCTTTGATGAAACCAGCCTCCATGTCGCTGTGGATGCGCCCGGCGGCCTGGGCGGCGCCCGTGCCCTCGGGGATGGTCCAGGCCCGCAGCTCCGTGCCCACCAGGGTGTAGAAGGTGCGCAGGTTCAGCAGCCGGTAGCCCGCCAGCACCACCTGGTCCAGGGCGGAGCGCTGCAGCCCCAGGGCTTCCATCATTTCCTGGCGCTCCGCGGGGTCGTCCAGGGCCGCCAGTTCCATCTCCAGTTTGCCGCAGAGTGGCAGGCACTGGAGGCCCTCAGCAGCCAGCGCCGCCGCCAGGGTCTGGAAGGCCGGACCACCGCTGAGGCCCGCCTCATCCACGTTGGCGATGACAAAGCAGGGCTTGTCCGTAAGCAGGAACAGCTCCCGGCGCAGGGTCTCCTCAAGTTCGTCCTGGGGGGCCAGCCCGAAGAGGCCTCGGCCCGCCGATACCTGATCAATGAGGCGCTGGGCTGCGGCGGCCCTTGCCCCCGCTACCTTGTCCCCCACCTTGGCGGCCTTCTGGTCCTTCTCCTGGCGGCGCTCCAGGCTGTCCAGGTCCGCCAGCAGCAGCTCCGTGCGCAGGGTGTGGAAGTCCTCCAGGGGGTCCAGGCGCCCCGCCACGTGGCTGACGTTCTCATCGGCGAAGAGCCGCAGCACCAGGGCCACCACGTCCATTTCGCGGATGTGGGCCAGGAACCGGTTCCCCAGCCCCTCCCCCTTGCTGGCCCCCTGGACCAGCCCCGCGATGTCCACGAAGGTCAGGTGGGAGGGGGTGGTCTTCTGGGGCTTTTGCAGGCGCGCAAGCTGGTCCAGCCGCTGGTCCGGCACGGCAACCTTGCCCTCCTTGGGGTCAATGGTGCTGAAGGGATAGGGGGCCACCATCTGACTGCCCGTGGTGAGGGCATTGAAGAGGGTGGACTTGCCCGCATTTGGGAGCCCCACGATGCCGCAACTGAAGCCCATGGTCAGGGCTCCTGGGTGGGGTTGGTGGGGGCCGCGGGGGGCAGCACGAAGAAGCGCAGCCAGGGCGGCGGGGTCTGGCCCGGGGCCTCCAGTGCGGGGATCAGTCCTCGCAGCAGCACGGGGGCGCCTCCCTGCCGATGAAGCAGCCGCAACTGAAGCTGACCCCCCTTGGGGGAGGTGGGCTGGACGGCCAGGAAGGCCTGGATCTCCCGAAGCTGCTGGCGCTCCAGGTCACTCAGGGGATCGTCGTTGAGCTGCTTGGTGGAGATCTGAGCCAGGATGGTGAAGAGGCTGGCCATGCGGCCAAGCCACTCGGAAGGGTCCTCGCAGAAGGACCACAGGCTGGTATCGCAGGCCTCTGAGGGCACCTGGGTGGTGTCCAGCCGCTGGCGCAGGGAGAGGGCCAACTCCGCGGCGGCGGCGTAGAAGGCGGGGAGGGGCTCGGCCGTCGGGTCGGGACGGGCCGCGGCGGGGGCCAGCGCGAACTTGCCCATGGAGGGGTTGCAGAAAGACTGGGCCGTTGGCAGCACGGAGAGGTGCTGGGGAAGGGCGGGACGCCGGGAGCTCAGCAAGGCCTGGCCGTGGAGGGCAGCGGAGAGCCTGCGAGCGGCGAAGGCCGGACTGCCAAGCCAAGTGGGGGGCTGGGGCGCCACTGCCAGCTCCGCGGGGCTGTCCAGGAGGCGGGAGAGCAGGCCCAGCCAGCGGGTGTGGAGGTCGGGCTCACGGTCGGCGATGATGGAGGCCAACAGCTTGCTGGCGGGGGCCATGGCCTGCCGCAGATCGGCTTCGGCCCACAGCTCCTCCGGGGGGGGCACGGCGGCGGCCTGGAGGGCCTCGGGTTTGCCAAAGAGGGCCAGGTCGTCGAAGGCGCCGGCTGCTCGGCGACCATCCACCGCGGGGTGCAGCAGGAGGCGGCCGGCCTGGGTCACCAGGGGACGACGGGCGGCCAGCAGGGTGGCCCCGGCGTGGTCTTCAAGGGGAAGCTGGCCCCGGCGGGCGGCGAGGCGTTCGGTCAGGTAGGCCTGGTAGTCCCGCAGGGGGAGCCCCAAGACCCAGTCGGGGTGCTCGGTGAAGGCAGCCTCCAGATCCAGCAGGCCGGGGTTGGTGGCAGGACCCAGGCGGAACTCGGCCCAACTCTCCAGCTCGTTCCAGGTGCGCCAGAGCTCGGGGTCCTGATGGATGGACAGGGAGATGGCGGTGGCGTGGCGGCCCAGGGGCAGGGGCATGGTGGCGTACCAGACCAGGGCCATGCGATACCAGCGCAGGTTGTCCTCACCAGCACCGGCGGCCAGGAGGGCGGCGCCGTCCAGGACCTTGGTTTCCGGGTGCCCCAGCTCTCCCACGCCCAACTCCACCCGGCGTCCGGCGGCGATGTGTCCCAGAACGGTGGCCAGATCGGCTTTCACCGAAGGTGGGATCTCCAGGGGTAGATCCTCCGGCAGCACGGTGGGCAGGATGGGGGGCGGACCCTCCGGCCGGGGCCCCTGGGGGGGCGGAGGCAGGGGGGCGCCGCGCCGGAGCCCGGGGGGCGGGGGCGGCGTGAGCAGGGCGGTGCTGGGCATCCATTCTTTGCGAAGCAGCATGGGCACGGCGGCCCAGATCACGGCGTAATGGGCATCGGGCGTCTGGACGCTGGCGGAGTAGACCTCCAAGGACTTCTTCCAAAGGGCGTCGGTGAGCAGCCAGAGGGACCGGGCCTGCTCCTCCTCGATGGCCTGCAGGGCGGCCCCGATGACGCCCGCGAAGGTGTCCAGGAGGGGCTCCACCGGCAGCAACTCGGCGCTGTTGACGGCGGGGACGGGATCGGGGATGGGGGCCAACGTGGGGTCCTCCAGGTACAGACCGTCCTTCCCCAACGCCCCCATCCTGAGCACGTCGGACATCAGGCCCACCAGGAAGGGCGTGTCGTTGAAGTCGCAGGTGAAGGTCAGGCGGCGGGCCAGGACCGCGTCGCCCTCCTGCCTGGAGAAGAGGACCGAGGCCTGCCCCGGGATGCTACGCAGGGTCAGGTTCCCCTCGCCCAGGGGCAGGTACTCCCAGGAGCCGGACGCGACGGGCCTGGCCAGGAGCCGCCGGGGGGCGTTGGCCTCCACCGCAAGGAGGTGGGTGCCACCGGGGGTCAGGACGGCCCCCTGACACTGGTTGTCGGGGACCTCCAGGACGCGCTTGACCCCAAGCTGCCAGGCCGTGTCAAAGACCGGGAACTCCAGCCGGAAGACCACAAAGCTGTCCTCACAGTGGGCCAACAGGAGGCTGCCGTCGCTGGACCAGGAGGGCTGGGCGCAGGAGGGGGCCAGGAGCCCGCCCTTGGTGCCCGTGTCGTCCACCCAGCGCAGGTCGCTGCGGTCTGCGACGCGGTGCTCGAAGACGATGATCTCGGGGCGCAGATCCTGCATCTGGCAGCTACCCTTGGGGTCCGTCAGGAGGAGGGGCCGGGGGCTTGGGCTGGCGTTCATTTCGTCGCCATCCAGGCGCGTAAGCTGCAGGGGCTCGCCGCCCTCGGGGGAGACGGAGTACAGGTCAAAGGAGCCCTTGCGATTGCTGGAGAAGTACACCGTGGAGCCATCCGGGGAGGGGGCTCCATCCAGGTTGTCGTGGAGGCCCTCCGCCAGGGTCCAGGTCTGGCCGTCGGAGAGGCGCAGGAGGCGCAGCTTGTGGCGGCCCGCGGTGCCCTCGGTGAAGGCCATCAGGGCCCCGTCGGCGCTGGGCCCGGCACCCAGGCCCTGGAAGACGAGGCGGGGTTCGGAGAGGCAGGTGGACAGGGGACGGGCCAGCCAGCGGGTCCAGGGGGCCACGGGGCCCGTGCCGCCATAGATCACGGCGGGGTCCACCCGGAGGGCGGCGGGCGCCTCTGGGGCGGTGGGGGCCGCGGGGGCCGAAGAGAGGGTCAGCAGGAACAGGGAAAGCCAGAAACCGGTCATGGAATCCTCCGGTGCCGTGAACGGACGCTATTGTTCGGCAAGCGTGCCCGGGTGTCAATCGGGGGCATTCGTGCTATGGTCCCGGGCAGCGTTGGCCCGAGAAGAGGGTGGGCATGGCCGGATACAAGTACATCATCCCCTTGGTGGGGCGCAGCGACCGGGACCCCGCCCTGCTGGGCGGCAAGGGTTGGAACCTGGACCGGTTGGTGGCGGCGGGCTTCGACGTGCCCTCGGCCTTCTGCATCAGCACCAGGGCCTTCCGGGAGTGCCTGCGCCAGGGGGTTCGGCGCCTGGACGGGATGGGGCTGCCCGAGCTGCTGCGCAGTCAGCCGCTGCCCGGGGAGCTGGAGCAGGAGGTTCTGGACGCCGCAGGCCGGCTGCGATCCCTGGGGCGGGGCGCCCTGGTGGTGCGGTCCTCGGCCACGGGGGAGGACGGCGGCCAGCAGTCCATGGCGGGGCAGGCCCGCAGCTTCCTGAACCTGCTGGATGACCGGGCGCTGCTGGAGGCCGTGCGGGAGTGCTGGGCCTCATCCTACACCCCGGAGGCCCTGGTCTACGGCCGGGGGTCCCTGCTGGGGGGCGAGGAGGCCGCCATGGCCGTGGTGGTGCAGGAGCTGGTGACGCCAAGCTGTGCTGGCGTGCTGTTCACGCGCGACCCCCGCAGCCCCCACGGTGACGAGATGTTGCTTTGTGCCAGCCCGGGCTTTGGCGAGACCGTGGTGTCGGGGCGGGAGTCGGACACCTTCCGGCTGTCCCGGGACGGCAGTGTGTTGGAGTCGCGCATCGCGGCCCGGCAGGAGACCCTGGAGGCGGACCCTGCTGGTGGGCTGCGCCGGCGGCGGCTGGGGGGCGGGGCGCGGCGGGAGAGCGTGCTGAGCCCGGAGCTGGCGGCCACTCTGGCGCGGCTGGGGGTGGCGGTGGAGGAGGCCCTGGGCGGGCCCCAGGACATTGAGTGGGCGGTGGAGGGGGGGCGGGTGCGGCTGCTGCAGGCCAGACCTGTCACGGGGACGGGGGCGGGGGCGCGGGTGCGCTCGGTGTGGTCCCGGGCCAACGTGGGGGAGGCCCTGCCGGGCACCGCCACGCCCTTCACGTGGTCCATCATCCACGGGTTCTCGCGCATGGGGCTGGTCCACGCCTTCAAGGCGGCGGGCTGCACCGTGCCCAGGGAGCTGGCCATCGTGGGGGAGATCCACGGGCGGGTGTACCTGAACCTGTCGGAGTTCATGGAGGTGTTCTCGCAGATTCCGTTCATGTCGCCGGACCTGTTGTTCAGGCTAGGGGGCGGCGGGGGGCTGACGGAGCTGCCGGGGACGTACCGGGCCATGTCGTCGTTTGATTTTCTGCGGCGGCTGCCGGTGTCGGCGGCGCGGCTGCTGGGGTCGCTGGTGGCCACGGTGGGGCGCATCGCGGCGTTTCGGGCGCAGTTCGACGAGTTCCGACGGGAGTTCCACGGGATTGAGCTGGGCGAGCTGGAGGATGCCGAGGTGCTGGCGCTGTATGGGCGGCTGCAGGAGGTGTTCGACCGCACGGGGAACCTGCTGATGGAGGTCAGTACCCAGTTCCTGCTGTCCTATGTGCTGCTGTCGGGGTCCCTGCGGCTGGTGCTGGGGGGGGAGCAGGACGAGCAGTTGGACAAGGAGCTGCTGTCGGGGCTGTCAGGGCTGCGCAGCGCAGAGCCCGGGCTGGACCTGCTGCGGCTGGCGCGGGTGCTGGAGCAGCGGCCGGGGCTGGCCGCGCGGGTGGCGGGGGCGGCGGCGGGAGAGTTGGCGGCGGTGGTGGCCTCGGATGAGGAGCTGGCGGGGGCCTTTGGGGCCTTCCTGGCGGCCCACGGGCACCGGGCGGTGCGGGAGGCGGAGCTGCGGGAGGCGCGGTGGCGGGAGGACCCATCCCAGCCGCTGGCCATGCTGCAATCCTACCTGAGGGCGGGGGCGCTGCAGGACCCGGAGGCCCTGCTGGGGGCTCGGCTGGAGGCGCGGCAGCGGGCCACGGAGGCGGTGATGGGGCGGTTCCCGACGTCGCTGCGGGGGCTGTTCGCGCGGGTGTTGCACAGCAGCCAGCAGGCGGCGCGGGTGCGGGAGGAGATCCGCAGCAACGTGGTCCACACCATGGACTTCCATCGGATGCTGGCCCTGGAGACGGGGCGGCGGCTGGTGAAGGCGGGGTTGGTGGACCGGGTCGGGGAGGTCTTCTTCTTCCGACTGGACGAGCTGCAGGGCTTCCTGGCGGGGCGGCGGGACGAGGACCTGCTGTGGCGGGTGGCGGTGCGCAGGCTGCGCTTTGAGGCGTTCCGGGGGCTGCCCGAGCCGCCCGAATGGCTGGTGCTGGAGGACGGGATGCCCAGGCCGGGGGCGGGGCGCGTGGAGGTGGAGGCGGCCGCGAAGGGGCGGGTGCTGACGGGGCTGGCGGCGAGCCCGGGGGTGGCGGTGGGGCCGGCAAGGGTCATCCGAGGGCCCGAGGACTTCGGGCGGCTTGGACGCGGGGACGTGATCGTTGCGCCCTACGCGGATGTGGGCTGGACGCCGCTGTTTTTGCTGGCGGCGGCGGTGGTGACGGAGCTGGGTGGGCCCCTGTCGCACTCCTGCGTGGTGGCCCGAGAGTACGGGGTGCCCGCGGTGGTGAACCTGCCCGGCGCAACCGGAAGCATCCCCGACGGCGCGCTGCTGCGGGTGGATGGGGGCAGGGGCGAGGTGGTGGTGCTGGAGGGGGGCGGGGGGGCGTAGGGGCGGCTTGCACGAACGACCCACGCTACCGCTGGAGTGGCGCGCCCAAAGGACGGAAAGGACGCCAAGGACCGCAAGGACGGAAAGGACATCAAGGACGGGGTGGGGGCGCGCAAGGACAAAGGACGGGCAGGCGCGCGCCGCTTTGCGGCGCTGGCTGCCATGGACGGGGACAAGAAGAACGACCAGCAAGAACCGTTTCGGTTTCTTACACAAGCTGGAGAGTTAGCACCGGGATGGGGCACGCTATCGCTGCCCGTCACCTGGCACCGAACGAATCACCCACCTCGCTGATCGCGAGGGGAACCGACCCCTGGCGTTACTCGCAGATCAGGAAGTACAGGGTGCGGCTGTTGCACATGTCGCAGACGTTGGAGCAGCAGTCTCCGCGCAATTGGCACAACAGGTCGCAGTAGCACTCGCCGGCGGTGGGGGTGAAGAGACCGCAGAGTTCCTGGACGCAGCAGCCTCGGAAGTTGCCGGGGGTGTTGACGCAGCCCAGGTCTGGCTCGCAGGTGTCCGCGGTGCAGGTGTCGCCGTCGTCACAGTCCAGGTTGCCGGTGCCTTTCTTGCAGGATCCGTTCTTGCACTTGTCGCCGGTGGTGCAGGCATCCCCATCCTCGCAGTCGATCGTGTTGTTGGTGTACTTGCAGCCGGAGGTGGTGCTGCAGGTGTCGGTGGTGCAGGGGTTGCCGTCGTCGCAGACCCGGGGCGAGTAGACGCAGCCGGTGGCCGGATTGCAGGTATCGGTGGTGCAGATCTTGTTGTCATTGCAGGTCACGGCGGTGCCGGTGCAGACGCCGGCGCTGCACTTGTCGCTGGTGGTGCAGGCGGAGCCGTCGTTGCAGGTGGCGGTGTTGTTGGCGAAGACGCAGCCCGTGGTGGTGTTGCAGGAGTCATTGGTGCACACGTTGTTGTCGTTGCAGGTGAGGGCCGTGCCGGCCTTGCAGATGCCGGCGGCGCAGACGTCGCCCGTGGTGCAGGCGTTGCCGTCGCTGCAGGCCTCGGTGTTGTTGGTGAAGACGCAGCCCGTGGCGGGGTTGCAGGAGTCATCCGTGCAGACCTTGGAGTCACTGCAGGTGATGGCGGTGCCGGCGCAGGTGCCAGCGGCGCAGACGTCTCCGTTGGTGCAGGCGTTGCCGTCGTTGCAGGTGGCGGTGTTGTTCGCATAGACGCAGCCGAGGGCCGCCACGCAGGAGTCATCGGTGCAGGTGTTGGAGTCGTTGCAGGTCACGGCCGTGCCGACGCAGACGCCGGCGGCGCAGACGTCGCCCGTGGTGCAGGCACTGCCGTCGTTGCAGGCCGCCGTGTTGGGCGTGTAGACGCAGCCCGTGGCGGGGTTGCAAGAGTCATTGGTGCAGGGGTTGAAGTCGTTGCATGTCACCGCAGTGCCGGCCGTGCAGAGGCCAGCGGCGCAGACGTCCCCCGTGGTGCAGGCGTTGCCGTCGCTGCAGGCCCCGGTGGTGTTGGTGAAGACGCAGCCGGTGGCGGGGTTGCAGGTGTCGGTGGTGCACACCTTGGAGTCATTGCAGGTGATGGTGGTGCCCGCGCAGGTGCCAGCGGCGCAGACGTCGCCGGTGGTGCAGGCGCTGCCGTCGTTGCAGGTGGCGGTGTTGTTGGTGAAGACGCAGCCCGTGGCGGGGTTGCAGGAGTCGTTGGTGCAGGGGTTGGAGTCGTTGCAGGTGATGGTGGTGCCAGCGCAGACGCCGGCGGCGCACTTGTCGCCGGTGGTGCAGGCGGTGTTGTCGTTGCAGTTGGCCGTGTTGTTCGTGAAGACACAGCCCGTGGCGGGGTTGCAGGAGTCGTTGGTGCAGACGTTGGAGTCGTTGCAGGTGAGGGTTGTGCCGGCGCAGGTACCCGCGGCGCAGACGTCGCCCGTGGTGCAGGCGCTGCCGTCGTTGCAGTTGGCCGTGTTGTTGGTGAAGACACAGCCGGTGGCGGGGTTGCAGGAGTCATTGGTGCAGGGGTTGTTGTCGTTGCAGGTGATGGCGGTGCCAGCGCAGATGCCGGCGGCGCACTTGTCGCCCGAGGTGCAGGCGGAGTTGTCGTTGCAGGTGGCCGTGTTGTTGGCAAAGACGCAGCCCGTGGCGGTGTTGCAGGAGTCATTGGTGCAGACGTTCGAGTCGTTGCAGGTCACGGCCGTGCCGGCCCGGCAGGTTCCGCCCAGGCAGGAGTCGCCGGAGGTGCAGGCATTGGCGTCGTCGCAGGCCACGGTGTTGTTGGTGTAGACGCAGCCCGTGGCGGGGTTGCAGGTGTCGTTGGTGCAGACCTTGGAGTCGTTGCAGGTGATGGTCGTACCGGCGCAGGTGCCGCCGCCGCAGACATCTCCGGAGGTGCAGGCGTTGCCGTCGTTGCAGGCGGCCGTGTTGTTGGTGAAGACGCAGCCCGTGGCGGGATTGCAGGAGTCATTCGTGCAGGGGTTGTTGTCGTTGCACGTCACGGCGGAGCCGCCGGTGCAGAGGCCGCCGGCGCACTTGTCGTTGACGGTGCAGGCGGAGCCGTCGTCGCAGGCCACGGTGTTGTTGGTGTAGACGCAGCCCGTGGCTGGGTCGCAGGTGTCGGTGGTGCACAGCTTGGCGTCATTGCAGGTGATGGTGGTGCCCAGGCAGGAGCCGGCGGAGCACTTGTCGCCGGTGGTGCAGGCGTTGGCGTCGTTGCAGACGTTGGTGTTGTTGGTGAAGACGCAGCCCGAGGCGGGGTTGCAGGTGTCGTTGGTGCAGCCGTTGGAGTCGTTGCAGGTGACGGCGGTGCCAGCGCAGGTGCCGGCGGCGCAGACGTCCCCGGATGTGCAGGCGTTGGCGTCGTTGCAGGCCACCGTGTTGTTGGTGAAGACGCAGCCCGTGGCGGGGTTGCAGGAGTCCGTCGTGCAGACCTTGGAGTCGTTGCAGGTGATGGTCG
>CAIXZC010000372.1 GCA_903923815.1 uncultured Myxococcales bacterium | reverse complement strand
TCGGGCGACACCTGGGGCAGCAGGCCGAAGGTCTTGGTGGGGTCCTTGGGGTCCAGGGAGACCCAGGAGATGACGTGGTCGGCATCCAGGGACATCTGGGCGCCCGTCTCAATCATGGCGTAGGAGCCCTTGTCGCTGGCGTAGTCCACGTCCATGCCCAGCACGCCGCCGTCCTTCGAGAAGCTGTGGCAGTTGCCGCAGACGGGAAGGCCCGTGAGGACCACGGGGGGCTGCTCCTCCCGGGCGATGGAGCCGAAGCGCCAGCGCAGGGCGGGGGTGTCCAGCATGGCCTGCTCGAAGGGCAGGATGACCTCGCGGTAGAAGAGGGAGTCGCCCACGGGGTCGCTGGAGCTGCCGAAGCGAAGGGTCTGGCTGCCCAGGACCTTGGGAGGGTTGGAGTTGTCCAGGCCGCTGATGGTCAGGGTCAACAGGCTGTCCCGGGAGCCTTTCTTCAGGTCCTCCCAGAGGGCCTGGTCGGGGCGGAAGCTGGTGCTGCGGGCCTCGCGGCGGATGGCGCGGCCGTCGGGCAGGACAAAGTCCAGGGTCCAGGCGGCGGCGCCGGAGGCATCGGCCCAGCGGATGGTGGGGGCCACGATCTCAGGGGGGAAGACGGCCTCGTCGTAGGGGTAGCTGATCTTGATGGTGGGGGCTGCGGGGGCCCCGCCCTGGGGATTGGCGGCACCCAGGCCGTAGGGGGCACCGGCGGAGTCGGGGGGGGAGGGTTGGCAGGAAGCCACCAAGAGTCCAACCAGAGACGCCCAAACCAGCAGTCGGCAGCCCACGTTCCACCTCCAGGCAAACGCGCTTTTTCGCGGGCCGGAGCATAGCAGAGCGGGGGCCGGGACGCACGTGGTATGGGAGAGTCGGGGGAGAGCTAGGGGGAGAGCTAGGGGGAGAGTTCGGGGGAGGGAGTACTCGAAGGGGAGGGCGTCGGGCTCGTCCATGTCGGGGGCGCCGGAGCCGCCGTGGTGCTTGCCCGGGGCCTGGCACTCGCCGTCAGTGGGGGGCTCGCCCAGACCCAGGTCCTGGTCCAGGACGGGGCAGGTGGCCTCGGCCCAGGTGATGCTGTCGTCCAGGTCCAGCAGGTCCTCGAAGACCACCTCGGCGCTGGGGCTCCAGCACTGAACCAGCTTCACGCAGACACCCTCGCCGGCGGTGCCGCCGCAGGCATTCAGGATGGTGCGGGCCTGGCCGTCGGCCTTCCAGCCGATGGCGGCCTTGGCGAACTCCAGGGTGCCGTCCTGGCCAGCCACCAGGGAGAGGTCCTCGGCGGTGGTCAGGTAGTCGCCGGTGCCAGAGTAGGAGAAGCGGCCGCCGAAGCCGAGGCGGTGGGCGTAGCGGTAGGTGCCGTTGAGCTCGCCGGTGACGCCGGGAAGGTAGACGTGTTCCAGGCCCAGGGTCAACTGGCGACCCTCGCCGCGGGCCCGGTAGCCCACGCCCAGCAGGCCTGACATTTCCTTGTCGGTCAGCAGGGCCAGGTTGTCCAGGTTGAAGCCGATGTAGCCGCGGCCGCGCTGCTCGCCGTCGAAGCTGTTCATGGCCCGGCCTTCACCAGCGAAGACCACAAGGTAGTCGGTGTCCAGGGTGGAGGCGAGGGGGCGGCCCTTGAGGGTGTAGGTATAGGCGGCGCCCTTCTTGGCGTGGCCCTTGCCCCTTGCCTTTGCCCATGCCCATGCCTTCGCCGTGGCCTTTACCGTGGCCTTTGCCCTTGCCCTTGCTCATGCTCATGCC
>CAIXZC010000371.1 GCA_903923815.1 uncultured Myxococcales bacterium | reverse complement strand
CCACGATGACGCTGAGGAATTCGTTCTTGGTGAAGACCGCCACGGCGCCCAGGCCGGCACCCAGGGAGAGGGAGCCCACGTCGCCCATGAAGACGGAGGCGGGGTGGCAGTTGTACCAGAGGAAGCCCATGGAGGCGCCGGCGAGGGCGGCGCAGAAGACGGCCAGTTCGTTGGCGCCGACGACGCTGGGGATCAACAGGTAGGAGGGCAGGGAGAGGCCGGCGATGGTGGCGCCGGACAGGTAGGCCAGGACCATGAGGACGCCCGCGGCGGTGATGGTGGGACCGGTGGCCAGGCCGTCCAGGCCGTCCGTGAGGTTGAGGGCGTTGGAGGTGCCCACGACCACCAGGGTGGCGAAGATCAGGTAGACCCAGGCGGGGAGGTCCAGGAACCAGCGGTCCGCCCGCAGGAACGGGAAGTACAGGTGGGTGTCGTAGGTGCTGGGGATCAGGTAGAAGAAGGCACCAAAGATGGCCAGGGACACGCCCAGTTGGAGCCCCATCTTGGTCTTGGCGCGCAGGCCCTTCGCTTTGCCCCGGACCAGCTTCATGGCGTCATCAACGAAGCCGATGGCGCCGAACAGGACCATGAGGGCCAGCGTGAGAATCACGTAGACGTTGTGCAGGTCGCCCCACAGCAGCACCGAGCTGCACACCGCGATGACCATGAGCAGGCCACCCATGGTGGGGGTGCCGGCCTTGACCTGATGGCTTTGGGGGCCGTCCTCGCGGATGGTCTGGCCGATGTGCAGGCGCTGCAGCTTGCGGATGAGCCAGGGGTACAGCAGCCACGTGATGACCAGGGCGGTCACGGCGGCGGCAAGGGCCCGGAAGGACACGTAGCGCAGGACGTTGAAGGGCCCGAAGAGGTGGCTGAGTTCCTGGTGCAACCAAAAGAACATGACTCAGACCTCCCTCTTGAGCAGTTCGAGGACCATCTCCACGCCCGCCACGCGGGAGCCCTTGAGCAGCAGCACGGCGTCGGTGTGGAGCCAGGGGCGCAGCAGGTCGGCGCACTGGGCATGGGTCTCGCAGACGTGGATTTGGTTCAGGTTGAGGCCCGCCTCAAGGGCGCCCTTCAGGGTGGGCTCCAGATCCCCCAGCAGGAAGAGCTGATCGACGCCCGCGGCCCCAAGATTGCGGCCCAGGCGGCGGTGGGCATCGGCGCTGAGGTCCCCAAGTTCCGCCATGGTGCCGATGACGGCGAGGCGCGGCCCGGGGAGGCTGCCCAGCAGGTCCACGGCGGCCTTCATGGAGGCGGGGTTGGCGTTGTAGCTGTCGTCGATGACCGTGAGCTGGCCCAAGCGGGTGCGCTGGGAGCGACCGGACACGCCGGTGAAGGTGGCCAGGGCCGCGGCGGCGCTGGGCAGGGAAACGCCCAGGGCCAGACACACGCTGAGGGCGGCGCCGGCGTTGTGCAGGTTGTGCAGGCCGGGGATCTGCAGGCGGACGGTGGCGGTGTGGCGACCGAAGGTGAAGGTCCCCTCGGGGTTCAGGCCACCCTTGGAGTCCACCAGGCGCAGCCAGTCGCCGTCGGCGGCGCCGAAGCTGACCACGCGCTGGCCGTGGATGGCCTTGGCGCGGGCCAGGATCTCGGGCTGGGCAGAGGGGGCGAGGGCATAGCCCTGGGGGGCCAGCGACGCATAGATGGAGCACTTCTCGTCCAGCACGCCCTGGAGGCTGCCCAGACCCATGGTGTGGGCTTCCGCGGCCATGGTCACCAGGGCCAGGTCGGGGGCGGCCATGCGGGACAGCAGGGCGATCTCGCCGGGCTCCGAGGTGCCCAGTTCCAGCACCGAAAAGTCGTGTTCGTGATTGAGGGCCAGGATGGTCAGGGGCAGGCCAAGCTGGTTGTTGAAGTTCTTGGGGTTGGTGTGGACCTTCCCGTGGCGCTCCAGGATGTGGCAGATCATGCCCCGAGTGGTGGTCTTGCCGCAGGAGCCGGTGAGGGCCACGACGGGCAGGGAGAAGCGGCGGCGGTGGGCGGCGGCCAGGCGCCCGAGGGCGGCGGCGGGGTCGTCCACCAGCAGGCCGTTCCAGCCCTGGGGCAGGTCGGCGGGGGCGCGGGCCAGCAGGACGGCGGCGGCACCATTGGCCAGGGCGGCGGCGGCGAAGTCAGCGCCATCCACCTTGGTGCCGGGGACGCCCACGAAGAGGGCCCCGGGGCCGGCGGCGCGGCTGTCCAGGGTGACGCTGCGAAGGATGGTGGCGCCGTTGCCCTGGACCGTGCCCTGGCAGGCCGCGGCGGCCTCGTCCAGGGTGAACAGGAAGTCCCGAGGGGAGGCCAGTTCGCTGCAGATGGAACGGGCCACTTCCCCGTCGTCGAAGTGGAAGCGGACCCGGTTGATCTCCTGGTAGTACTCGTGGCCCTTGCCGCAGATCAGCACGGAGTCCCCGGCGTGGGCGGCGGCGATGGTGCGCTGCAGGCCCAGGCGGCGCAGGACCTCCCGGCGGCAGGGGTGACCCTGGGGGATGCCGGGGGCCATCTCGTCGAGGATCTCGTCGGGGCTCTCGGTGCGGGGGTTGTCCGAGGTCAGGGTGGTCTCGTCGCAGATGGCGGCAGCGGCAGCGGCCATGCGGGGGCGCTTGGTGCGGTCCCTGTCCCCCCCGGCCCCCACCACGGCGAAGAGGCGGCCGGTGGTGATGTCGCGGGCGGTGCGGGCCACGCTGGTGACGGCCTCGGGGGTGTGGGCGTAGTCCACCCAGATGTTGATGCCCAGGGTGTTCTCGACGGCTTCCAGGCGGCCGGGGATGCGGCGCAGGGACGAGATGCCCCGGGCGGCGTCGGCGGCGGGCAGGCCAATGAGCAGCGCCAGGGTCAGGGCCTCGGCGATGTTGGCCAGGTTGTGGGCACCCACCAGGGGAGACTGGATGAGGACCTCACCCTTGGGGGTCTGGAAGCGGGCCTCGATGCCGCGGTCCGACAGGCGGCTCCAGGTCACCCGCACGTCCGCGGGGTTGCCGGCGGCCGAGAAGGTCCACACGGTGCCCGGGACCTTGGTGGCCAGGGAGGCGGCCCAGGGGTCGTCGGCGTTGAGGGCGCTGCCCTGGCTGCGGCCACCGGCGGGCAGCAACTCGGTGAACAGGCGGGCCTTGGTGTTGCCGTAGTCCTCCATGGTGCCGTGGAAGTCCAGGTGGTCCTGGGTCAGGTTGCTGGCGCCGGCGGCCACGAAGCGGCAACCCTGGACGCGGTCCATGGCGATGGCGTGGCTGGACACTTCCATGAAGACATGGGTGCAGCCGGCATCGGCCATGTCGCGCAGGATGCGCTGCAGCTCGGGGGCCTCCGGGGTGGTGTGGCCGGCGGGTACGGCGCGGCCAGCGTAGCGGTACTCCACGGTGCCCATGACGCCGGGCTTGAAGCCACAGGCCAGGGCCGCAGCCTCCAGCAGATAGGTGGTGCTGGTCTTGCCGTTGGTGCCCGTCACTGCCACTGCGCTGAGCTGGGAGGTGGGGCTCCCGTAGACCAGGTCGGACAGGATGGCCAGGGCCCGGCGAGCGTCCCGAACCACAACATAGCTGGGGAAGGTCTTGACGGCTTCAAGGTTCTCGGAGATCAGCAGCAGGGCCCCGGCGGCGTGGGCGGCGGCCAGGAAGGCGTCGCCGTCAAAGCGCTGACCCTTGAGGGCCACAAAGGCCTCGCCCCCGCGCAGCTCGCGGGTGTCGTGGGTGACGCCGCGCAGGTCGGGGGTCCCCGAAATGCGATGGTCGACGGCACCCAGCAGGTCTAGCCAATGAGCCTGGAAGATCACTTCTCGCCCTCTTTCTTGCCTTGGTCGTTGCTGAAGGACACCTGCACTTCGCTGAGCTCGGCCACCAAAGTGTCCGGAGCGGGAGTCTGACTGAAGGCCCGGCCCGCGCCCACGACCTTGAGTTCCACGCGGCTGTTGGCAGCCAGGCGCAGGGCGGCGGCGACGGTGTAGCCGGTGAAGTCGGGGACCAGGGTCTGCCCTTCCATCACCTTGGGCAGGGCATCCTGGGGCTTTTCCTTGATGGGGGCACGGGCGCCCAGGCTGTTGGTGCCAGCCTTGGCGGTGGCCATGATGGTGTCGTTGGGGGCCAGGTCAAGCTGGCGCAGGACGCGGGGCGCGATGTCGGCGAACACGGGGGCCGCAGCGGCGCCGCCGGTCTCACCGATCTGGGGGTCCGCCAGCAGGACCATGATGGCCACCACGGGGCGCTCGGCGGGGACCAGACCAATGAAGGAGGTACGCCAGGAGGGGCCGTACTGCCAGGTCAGGATCTTCTCGGGGTTGCGGGGGTCGTGGATGGGCATGGACTGCTGGGCGGTGCCCGTCTTGCCAGCCACCCGGAAGCCGGGGATGTTGGCCAGGGAGCCCGTGCCGTCCTCATCCATTACGCCTTCCATGCACTGCAGCACGACGCGGGCGGTATCCGGTGAGATGACCTGACGCAGCACCTGGGGCCGGGTGGAGAAGAGGGGGATGCCCTCGGGGCTCCGAACCTCCGACACCAGATAGGGGCGCATGAGGCGGCCGCCGTTGCCGATGGCAGCCAGGGCATTGACCAATTGCATGGGGGTGACCAGCAGGCCCTGACCGAAGGACATGTTCATCACGTCCACGGGGCCGATGCTCTTCACGGGGCGGATGATGCCGCCAGCCTCCACCTTGGGGTCCACGCCCAGGGCCTTGTCCAGGCCGAAGTCCTGGTAGTACTGGACCAGCAGTTCCTTGCCCAGGAAGTCCAGGCCAAGTTGGGCGAAGCCGATGTTGCTGGAGTACTTCAGCAGGTCCTTGACCGACAGGTAGGACATGGGGTGGGTGTCGTTGATGGTGGTGCCGTAGAGGCGCAGGGCACCTTTGTGGACGTTCAGTTCGTCGTCCAGGGACAGCAGCCCTTCATTCAGCACGGCGGCCAGCACGATGGGCTTGATGGTGGAGCCGGGTTCGATGCGCTCCTGCAGGCCCATCAGCTTGGGCACCGCCTGGTCGGGGGCGTTGGGGTTGAACAGGGGGGCCTGGGCCATTGCCAGGATCTCGCCCGTGTCGATCTTCTCCACGATGGCCACGCCCCAGGGAGCCTGGAAGCGGACCAGGGCGCGGGCGAGGGCCTTTTCAACGATGCCCTGGATGGTGGAGTCGATGGTCAGCACCAGGGTATTGCCGGTGTCCTTCAGTTCGGGAAGCTCATTAAGGAAGGAGACGCGCCCGCCACGGATGCGCAGGCCCGTGACCTTGGAGGGGCGGCCGCTGAGGTACTCGTCGTAGGAGTTCTCCAGGCCGAACTTGCCCTCCAGCTCGTACTTGAAGGGCTTGCGGCCCGCCAGTCTGGCCTCACCGGGGAAACCGGCGCGGCCCAGCATGGCCCCGGCCAGGTCCTTGCCCACGTACCAGCGGGCGGCTTCCTGGTCGATCTCCAGGCCCTCGATGGCCTTGATGCGCGAGATCTTCTCCAGGTCGGCGGTGGCGGTGTCCTTGGGGTGGTACGAGCGGATCTTCTCCACGGCCTCGGGCAGGCGCGGACCCAGGCCACGCAGCAGCAGGCAGTAGCGACCCTCGCAGGAGGCGCGCTGATGCAGGTAGTCCAGGGACACGCCGGTGATGCCCGCCACGAAGGCCAGCAGTTCGTCCAGGTTCTGCACCTTGGAGCGCCGAATGCCCACCGCGTAGGCCTCCACGGTCTTGGCCAGCAGGGCGCCGTGGCGATCCACGATGGGGCCCCGTTTCTGGTATAGGTCGGTGGTGCGGTTCTGGTACTGCTTGGCGAGGGCCGCGTACTTGGGGCGCTCCCGGGTTTGCAGCAGGAAGACCCGAACCGCGCTGGCCACCAGCAGGCCGGCGAGGACGGCGAAGACTATGGCGATGCGGCCCCGGGAGTAACGGAAGCCGGTGGCGCTGACGGGGGCTTCGGTGGTCTTCTTCATTGGATCTTCCTCCCGCAGCGGCGGCCCATCTGGGATTCGGGAGCGAGCTTCCGGCACTTGTCGTAGACGACCCGGGCTTCATCGAAGCGCTGGCTCTTCTCCAGCAGCGTCCCCAGATGGAAGAAGGGGTCCTGATAGTCGGGGCAGAGGCGGTTGGCCTCCCGCAGGGTGTCGATGGCGTCCTCGGCCTTGCGCTGCTTCTCGTAGACCAGCCCGAGGGTGTTGTAGGCCAGGCACATCTTGGCGTTCAGGAAGAGGGCCAGCTTGGTGTAGCGCTCGGCCAGGCCCAGGTTGCCCAGGTTGTAATAGGCCCACCCGATGTTGTGGTTGACGATGTAGGGGGTGCTGTACAGGGGCTCCTGGGTGAGGGGCAGCAGCACGTCGATGGCGGCCTGCCAGTTCTCCATGGCCAGTTGCAGGGCGCCCAGGTTGGCGCGGGCCTCGAAGTAACGGGGGTCCAGGGCCACGGCCTTCTCCAGATGCTTGAGGGCCTCGGAGTACTGCTGGCGACCCATGTAGATGAAGCCCAGCAGGTGGTTGGCCTGCGCGTTGTCAGGGTTCAGTTCGAGGGCCTTGTAGGACTCGGCCAGGGCGGAGGTGACGTCCTTGTCCAGGTAGCTGTTGACGGCCAGCTTGTAGTGGAAGTCGCTCTTCTTGGCGCGGCTCTCCTTCTCGGCGGCATTGCTGCAGCCCAGGGCGAACATGGCCAGGACGATGACTGCCAGGCGGAACGTCATTTGCCTGAACCTCCTTCGGCGGAGGTGGGCAGGGCGACGGGCTTGGGCGGAGTCGGCTCGACCAGGATTACCTTCTTGGAGTCCAGGGCCTGCATGCCAAGCTGGCCACGGGCGCGGGCTTCCAGATCGGGGCTCATCTTGAGGGTCTCGTACTCGGCCTTCAGCAGCTCGTTCTCTTGCAGCAGCCGCTTGTATTCCATGGTGGCGGCGCCCAGGTCCGCGCCCATCTGGATGACCTTGTGGTGGCTCCACACGTAGTACACGCCGGCGATGGTGAAACCGGCCACAGCCACCAGGGACACCAACAGCAGTTTCCAGCCCGTCGAGGTTACCATCAGCAGATCCTCCTTGCGGCACGCAGCTTGGCGCTGCGGGACCGGGGGTTGACCCTCTGTTCCGTGCGGCTTGGCACCAGCGGCTTGGGTGTCAGGATCTCCAGGGTGCCTGCCGCGTCATGGGCCTTGAAGGCGTGCTTCACCAGCCGGTCTTCCATGCTGTGGAAGGAGATGATCACGGCGACGCCGCCGGGGGCCAGCAGGGTGGGCAGGGCCTTCAGCAGGCTGTCCAGGTTCTCCCACTCGCGGTTGACCGCGATGCGCAGGGCCTGGAACACGCGGGTGGCGGGGTGGATCTTGCCCTGGCCGCCGAAGAAGGAGCGGCAGAAGTCGGCCAGGTCCTTGGTGCCGGCGATCTTGCCCTCCCGGCGGGCCACCTTGACGGCCTTGGCGAAGCGCTTGGAGGCGCCCACGTCGCCGTAGTTGTGCAGCAGGTCGGCCAGTTCGTCGGGGCTCTTGCGGTCCAACAGGTCAATGGCCCGGGGGCCGTCGTCGTCGGAGTCCATTCGCATATCGAGGTCCGCGTCGAAGCGGAAGGAGAAGCCGCGGGTGGGGCTGTCAAGCTGCATGGAGGAGAGGCCGATGTCCGCCAGGACGAAGGCGGCTTCGTTGTTGATGCCCGCCTGATCCAGCACGTCCCGGGCGTCGCCAAAGACGCCGTGGAGGGGGCGGAAGCGATCCCCAAAGGGCGCCAGGCGCTCGGTCGCCAGGGCCAGGGCAGCGGGGTCCCGGTCCAGGCCCACCAGCCGTACCAACTGGGAGGTCTTGGCCAGCAGGGCCTCGGAGTGGCCACCCGCGCCAAGGGTCAGGTCCAGCAGCAGCCCCTGCTCCAGTTCGGGCAGGAACCCAAGGACCTCTTCCAGCATGACTGGTTTGTGCGCTGTTTCAGCGTTCGCCATGTAACTCAGCTCCAAGGGTCTTCCTGGAGGTGAGTTCTTCGCGAAGTCGGCGCATGACGTCAGAGGCTTTGCCCTGGAGATCGCGAAGGTTCTCTTCAGCCTTCGCGGGATCCCAAAGCTCGATGTACGAGCGACAGCCAAGCAGAGTCACCTGCTCGCCCAGGCCCGCCATCTTCTTCAGGTAGTCAGGAATGGTGACCCTTCCGACCTCGTCCAGGTCCATGAATGCGACCATGGACATGAGCCGGAAGCTGTCCGTGACTACCGGGTTCAGCAGGTCCAGGCCTTCAACCTGACCAAGCTTCTCCCACTGCTCCTCTGACATCAGCACCAGGCACGGATTGAAGAAGCCGATGGTCATCACCAGATGGGGGCGTTCGTGATCGTACGCCCTGATCATCTGAGTCCGGAGCTTGGCGGGCAGGATGAACCTGTTTTTCCCGTCAAGTTTGCTTGTGTAGCTTCCGGAAAACATCGTCTGCCTCCTAAAACGGCCTTACCCGCAGATCCCCCACGATCCTGGATACGGCACAAATTCCCAAGGTTTCGATTTTCCGTCAAGGACCAAGGCAACGATCGCAAAAAATAGGCGTCTTGTGGGGGTAGGCGTGGGCCCCCTAGCGCTAGGGGGTAGCCTTGTCAAATCAGCATGTTAGGCCAAGTCCATCGAAGGCAAGGCTGGCGCGAGGCTCGGTGGATCAGAATGGATCGAGATTGCCCACCCCCCGGTCATTCCAGGGACCGGGTTGGAAGCATTTGGGCTGCACGGAGGCCCAGTCCCCAGGCCCTCCGGAAGAGTTTCCCAGGGGCCGGTCCAGGTCCAGCCGGCAGTAGCCGACCTGGCCGGAGACCAGCGTGGATCGCTGGGGATCGTTCCGTGCATCAGGGCTTGTCAAAAATCCCCCCTTTTTCGGAGCTTCGTCAGCGAAAACATAATAATAATAGGGAGTTAGCTTCCGAAAGAGAGGGGATAGAACGGGTGACGGACTACCGTGATGCGGCACTTGCAAGAAGTGAACCGGATCGTGGGGGATTCGGTCCGCAACCCGGCGCCACCCGTTCCATCCCAAGTCACCGGGGAAGACTACCTTGGCATTTGGCCAGGTCAAAAAAAGCGTCAAAGAGGCGTCGTTTTCACTGCTGGCCTTGGCCGGAGGCCCTGGGGACAGCAGGCGGAGGGGGCCGCGGGGGAGGGGCATCTGGAAGGATCCGGCGGCCAGGACGACCAGGCTCTCGGGTGGAAGATTGGGGATCGCGGTGCGGACCGCCCGCCGGGCGGCGGCCGTGTCCGGAGAAAAGACCTTGTCGGGAAGAAGGACCAATCCCAATTCGGCCAGGCCGCCGAAGTGGTCATCGTGCCCGTGGGACAGGACGAAGGCGTCCAGGTGGCTTATGCCCTCCCGGGCCAGGAAGGGCAGCAGGACCCGGCGACCGCAGCCGGGAGGACCGGCGTCCAGCAGCAGGCGACCGGCGCCCGGCAGCTCCAGCAGGGCGGCGTTGCCCTGGCCGCAGTGGAAAACATGTACGTGCGCGTGAACCGGCGCCCCCGAGGCCCCCAACGCCCAGAGCAGCAGGCCCAGGCAGGCCAACCGGGACAACTGGCGTGGCAGGGCCCGGGGCAGGGGACGGGGCAGCACCAGGGGCAGCAGGACGGCGGCGCACAGGAGGCTCAAGCCTGGCAGCCGCGGGCGCGTCACGAACAGCAGGGGCCCCAGGTCCCAGGTGGCCTCCAGCCCCGCCAGAAAACCCTGGGCCAGGAAGTCCGCAAGGGCCGCCAGGGGCCAAGGGCTGGTGCCGAACAGGCTTTGCACCAGCAGTTGTACCTGGACCACCACCAGGACCGGCGAGAACACCAGCAGGAGGGGCAGGGTCAGCAGGAAGGCCAGGGGCGGCAGTTGGTGGAAGTGCCAGGCGCTGATGGGGGCCGTGACGGCGCTGGCCACCAGGGACACCTGGAGGGTGCCGAATAGCAGCCCCGCGAGGCCCCGGGGGCGATGGTGACTGACGGCCAGCATGATGCCCGCGGTGGCTGCCATGGAGAGTTGGAAGCCAGGGTCCGCCAGGGACTGGGGATCCAGTGCCATATTGCAAAGGGCCGCCAGCGCCAGGGCCTCCATGGGCCTGGCCTCCCGCCCCAGGATGCGGGCCACTCCCAGATACAGCAGCATGGTGCAGGCCCGCAGACAGCTTGGCTGGCAACCCGCCAGCAGGGTCTGGAACAGCACCGTCAGACAGGCTCCCAGCCAGGGCAGCGCCCCAAGGCCCGGGAAGCGACCCAGGCTGGAAAAGGGCAGCAGCAGCAGCCTCAGCAGGTACAGCACGAAGACCCAGGTGATGGCCAGGTTCATGCCCGAGATGGCCAGCAGGTGAGTGGCCCCGCTGAGGCGGAACCAGGTGACCACCTCCGGGTCCAGCAGGCTGCGGTCCCCCAGCACCATGGAGACCCCAAGGGCGTGGGTCTCACTGGAGACCAGCCCCGCAGGGCGGCCCCGGTAGATGGTCTGGCGGGCCCGGTCCAGGGGACTTGGTGGGACCACTCCGGGGCGCAGCAGCAGCGGGGGGTAGGAGAGGCGGGCCTGTCCCACCAGACCACGCCGGGCCAGCACCTGCCGGCGGTCCAGTTCGCCGGGGTTGAGGGCCCGTGGGAAGGGCTTGAGGGTGCCCAGCAGCAGCACCACGTCGCCCTGCGCCAGGTCCGGGCAGTCGGTGGCCCGAAAGGAGCAATCCAGGTCGCCCGCCGACAGGAACTCGGGGGCGGCCCGGAAGTGGCAGCGGCGCTCCCGGTGGATGAGGGGCCCCGTGATGAGGGCGCGAAAGCGGGTCTCCTCGGCGGGCAGGTTTCGCGCCAGCACCAGCAGCCGCTGCAGCGCCGTCTCCTGACAGAGGGCCAGGGGCGCGGCAGCGGCACAGCCAAGGAAAAGGGGCAGCAGTGATCGGAGGATCACGGATCGTGGGGAGGAGACCACCCCAGTCACCACTGCCCCGCCCAGGGCGCCCAATGCGGCCAGAAGGACCCACACCGGGCGTCCGACGGACAGGCCAAAACCCAGCACCTGCCCGCAGAGCACCTGCATGAGGATCAACAACCTTTGAAAGTCTGAGGTGCCATCAGTCATGCAAGATGTTTCGAAGGGAGCGCTAATCGGGGAAGGGATTTTCTTCAAGCAACCTGCAAATAGTTGT
>CAIXZC010000370.1 GCA_903923815.1 uncultured Myxococcales bacterium | reverse complement strand
CCGTCATGCAGCGCCTCATGCACCTGGTGCTGTCCCACCACGGGGACCTGGACAAGGGCAGCCCCGTGCGGCCCCAGACCCCGGAGGCCATGCTGCTGCACCTGATTGACATGCTGGACTCCCAGATGGGGGCAGTGACGCGGCTGGCCAAGAACCAGGACGCCAACGGCTGGAGCGACTACGCCAAGAACTTCGAGCGCCGCTTCTACTTCGGCCAGGCGGGGGAGGCCGCGCCCGCCGCCGTGCCGGTCCAAGCCGCGCACGAAGTAAGCGGATCGCCGGAGCCCGTCCAAGCCGCGCACGAAGTAAGCGGATCGCCCGTGCTGGGCACCGACACCGTCCCCGACAAGCCCGCCAAGAAACCCAGCCTGTTCTGAATCGCAGCCCCCACGACCCACGCCACCGCTGGAGCGGCGCTGGCTGCCTGAGGCCTACTGCTCCACGTGCACCACGCCCTGGCGGCGGTCGGCCTGTCTTTGGGCCTGCTGAAGCTTCTCGAAGAGCTGGCGGGCCTGGGGCAGGGGGCCGATGGTGATCAGGGGGTCGCTGGAGTCAGATGAGCGCACGTGGATGGTGCCCAGGTCGAAGGGGGCCTCCAGGAGGGTGCGGGTGAAGCGCAGGTCCTGGACGCGCCACAGGGGCATGTTCTCGATGCGCTTGGTGACGATGCCCGTTTCGTACTCGATGCGCTCCTGGGTCAGGCGAAAGAGGCGGCTTTTGAACTGCATCCACTGCCCCACAAACCACAGCAGAGCCATGGCGCCCAGGGCCAGGGCCGCCACCGTCGCGAACATCCCCAGGGGCCGCCCCTGACCGCCCGCGTCCACCTTGGTGTCGGGGACCAGGAAGGGCAGGGCGACGGCGGCCACCAGCACCACGAAGGTGATGAGGCCGGGGCGCAGCAGGGCCAGTCGGGAGACGGGGCCGTGGTAGAAGACCACCTCGTCCTGGTTCTTGTGCTGGCAGCAGGGGCAGGGTTTCTCCGGGGAGGTTTCCATGGCGGACTCCTTGGGTTGGCTAGCCCTGCCGCTTGGCGCGGCGGCGGGCCAGGATGGCGGCAAGCTCGGGGACGCGCTCGCCGGCTAGGTACAACACGGCGCCAAAGGCCAGCATCTGGACCAGGGCGCGGGGCACCAGCAGCAGCCGGCCTCCCTCGGGCCAGACGAAGTGGATGGCGGCCACGGCGGCCAGGCCCAGCAGCAGGCGCAACAGGGAGCGCAGGGGGCAAAAGACGCCGAAGAGTTTGAGGCTGGCGGCGGTGGCGACCAGGAACGCCAGGGCCATGCCGCCCAGGGAACCGAGGGCCGCGCCCAGGCCACCGTGGAGGGGCACCAGCAGGCGGCAGCCCAGGATGGCGGCGCCCAGGCCCAGGGAGAAGATGGCGATGCTAAGCAGGGGCCGGCCCGAGGCCGTGAAGATGCTGGACAGGATGACCGCGCCGGCGAAGAAGGCGTAGGCCCCGGCCAGGACCGCCAGGATGAGGGCGCCGGTGCCGTACTCGCTGGGGTAGACCAGGGACAGCAGGCCGCCCGCGT
>CAIXZC010000369.1 GCA_903923815.1 uncultured Myxococcales bacterium | reverse complement strand
GCGAATACGCCTGTCATTCATAGCCGCGCACGAAGTAAGCGAATACGCCTGTCATTCATAGCCGCGCACGAAGTAAGCGAATACGCCTGTCATTCATAGCCGCGCACGAAGTAAGCGAATACGCCTGTCATTCATAGCCGCGCACGAAGTAAGCGGATCAGCGTTCCAGCAGCGCCCCCACGGCGTCCTGGATGGCCTTTTCCAGCTCTGGAATGGGCAGCAGACCGTCCAGGCCCACCACATCCTTGCCCATGGCCCCCTGGGCCTCCAGGCGCCGATAGTTGGCCTCCACGCGCTGCAACTTGTCCAGGGCCTCGAAGTGATCCAGGCGGGCGCGGGTTCGGCCCATACGCTCCATGGCCACAGCGGGGTCCATGCGCAGGAAGATGGTCAGGTCCGGGTGACCCGCCTCGCGGTTCAGGGAGGCCAGCCAGGCCTCTTCCAGGTCCAGCCCCTGGTACGCCAGCGAGCTGCATACAAAGCGGTCACAGATGACCCACAGGCCTCGCTCCAGGGAAGGGCGGATGTCGTACAGCACATGGTCCACCCGGTCGGCGGCAAACAGCAGGGCGATGACCCGGGGGTCCAGCACGCCGGGGACGGTGCCCGGGACCACGCGGCCCCGCAGGGCGTTGCGCAGCATGGACCCTATGGGGCCCTCGCTGGGCTCGCCCGTGTAGACGGCCTTGATGCCCCGGGTACCAAGCCAGGACACCAGCGCCCGGGCCTGGGTGGTCGTACCGGCCCCGTCGATCCCTTCAAACACAATGAAGCGGCCTTGCTTGGTGGTCATTCGCACTCCATGGCTGTGGGCTGGATACCGTCAGGGCAGGCGGGCACGAAGGCGTCCTCGGTTAGCTGGGGGTCGGCCTGGTACTGACGGATCTCCATAAGCAGTTCGCCGCCGCTGCTGCGGCTGCGGATTCGTTGGGGGTGGGGGGCCTGGCCCTCGTCGCCCTTCCATTGGCCCAGCTCCACGGACCAGCGCTTGCCATTGGCATCCAGCCCGGACATGCGGGAGGGCAACAGGGTGCCTTCGTCCAGCCAGACCTTCTGGAGGGCGCGCCCATCAGGGTAGGGGCAGGTCAGCAGCAGTTGGTCACCCTCGCGCCACAAAGTGGCCGTGCTGCGGCAGTGTTCGGGCAGCGGCCAGCCTCCTGAAAAGAGCGCCAGCAGGGTCTGGGGCGGCAGAGGCAGGAAGCGCTGCAGGTTCCTGGGGCACAGGTCCCCCCGCAGGCAGGTCCCCCCCTGGCGGTCCCAGTAGGAGAACTCCACCCCGTCGGTGCGAAAGGTCGTCAGGGGATCGTCGGTGAAGGACAGGGCCCGCAGCAGCAGGCTGGCGGGGGCCCGTCCCAGCAGCAGGATCTTGCCCTTGCGCACGGCCCGGTCGGTGTAGCTCTCCACCCGGGCGTAGACGCTGAACGACTTGGGCCCGGGGCGCGCGTCAAGGGCAGCCACCAGCGCCGGCAGGCGGTCGTTCACGACCACACGCTGGGGCACCGCAGAGCAGGCCACACAGGCAACAAACAGAAAGGGAAGGACAGGGAGAAGGGGACGGGAAGGGGTCAATTTTGATCCGGCGCGTTGTACTTGACGGCCTGCTTGGTGTCCTGGCTGTAGCCCACCCGACCGGCGGCAATCTCGCGCAGGGACACGACGGCTTCCTTGTTCTTGGGGTGCCGGATGAGGGGCTCGGCGCCATCCTTGAGCTGCCGGGCGCGCTGAATGGCGACCAGCACCAGGGCGAAACGGTTCGGAATGTGGAGCAGGCAATCTTCGACGGTTACTCGAGCCATTGGGCCCTCCTTGTTGCGGCGTCATTTCTAGTGGTTATTCGGGCACTTGTCAAGCGTGGGCACGGGCGCCCCACGGTGGCCTAGTGTTGCCGCAGGTTGGCGGCGTGCAGCCGCGCCATGGCTCGGCGCAGGGCCAGGTCCGCCCGGGGCCGGTCCACGGAGGGGTCGGTGGCGGCGCGCTCCAGCAAGGCCCGGGCGCGTTCCAGGGCCTGGCGGGCCCGTTCCTGGTCGATCTCGGCGGCGGGCTCGCAGGTCTTGCACAGCACCGTCACCCGGTCCTTCAGGACCTCCAGCACGCCCTGGTTCAGGGCCACCTGCCCGGGACCGTCGGTGGAGTCATAACGCAACACGCCGATCTCCACGGTGCTCTGCAGGGGGGCGTGGCCGGGGAGGATGCCCAGTTCCCCCAGGCCCCCTTCCAACACCACGGACAGCACCTCGCGGTCCAGCTTGGTGCCCCGGGGGGTGGTAATCAGCAGTCTCAAGGCAACCTCCGCGGCTAGAGTTTGTGGGCCTGTTCCCGGGCCTCTTCAATGGTGCCCACCATGGAGAAGGCGGCCTCGGGCAGGTCGTCGTGCTTGCCCTCAAGGATCTCCTTGAAGCCCCGGATGGTGTCCGCCAGCTTCACGTAGGCGCCCTTCTTGCCGGTGAACTGCTCGGCCACGGAGAAGGGCTGGGACAGGAACTGCTGGATCTTGCGGGCGCGGGACACCAGGGTCTTCTGGGCCTCGGACAGCTCCTCCATGCCCAGGATGGCGATGATGTCCTGCAGGTCCTTGTACTCCTGGAGGCACTCCTGGACCCGGCGGGCGGTCTGGTAGTGCTCCTCGCCCACGATGCGGGGGTCCAGGATGCGGGAGGTGGAGTCCAGCGGATCCACGGCGGGGTAGATGCCTGCGGCGGAGATGGCGCGGGACAGCACGGTGGTGGCGTCCAGGTGGGAGAAGGTGGTGGCGGGGGCCGGGTCCGTCAGGTCGTCGGCGGGCACGTAGATGGCCTGGACGGAGGTGATGGAGCCCTTGCTGGGGAGGTGATGCGCTCTTGCAGCTCGCCCAG
Organism: uncultured Myxococcales bacterium; assembly: GCA_903923815.1. Classification (GTDB taxonomy): domain Bacteria; phylum Myxococcota_A; class UBA9042; order CAIXZC01; family CAIXZC01; genus CAIXZC01. The sequence goes on along the minus strand of CAIXZC010000369.1, from coordinate 58 downwards.
GTCGGTGGACAGGGTGGGCTGGTAACCCACGGCGGAGGGCATGCGGCCAAGGAGGGCG
>CAIXZC010000368.1 GCA_903923815.1 uncultured Myxococcales bacterium | reverse complement strand
CGGGCGGGCGGGGGCGGGGAAGCGAGGGGCTTGATCCCCGCCATGTTCAGGGACTGCCTGACCCCGGTAACCGTGGCCGCGGCGTTACCCAGGCCCACCTCTTCTGAAAACTCATCGCGCTGGGGGCCCTTGAAGTCCGAGCCCTCCACAGCCCCACTGGGCGGAGGTCCGGCAGGGGCGGTTGAAGCTGGCGGAGCCTTGGCGATGGCGGCGCGCATGACCTCGGGAACGGGCGTGGCCTTGGGCGCGGGCCCTGGTTCCCCTGGCTCCCCTCCCTCCTGGCGCGTGTACCCGAGGAAGGCCCCCGGGGGTTCGGGCGTGAGGTTCTTGATGGGGAAGCGCTTGAGGTATTCCTCGCCCTTGGTCTTCAACCAACGGGTGTCCAGGTTTTCAGGAAGCAGCAGCTCCCAGTAGTCGTCCGCGGCATCCACTACCTTGGCGCGGATGGCGACTCCGTTGCCATCCGGAAGGTTGAAACGGATGCGAACGCGCTCTTCTGGGATGAGGGCAACACGGGTCTTCAGCAGGAACCGGTTCCGTGCGATGAAGGACACATGGGTCCGCACGAAGTCCGCAGGTTCCTGGAAGTCCACGATGAAGGCCTTCATGGGTGGGCGCCTCCGTCAGTCCGGGTGGCGGCTGCGCTCTTGAACTTGGTGACGATGTCGGCCAGTGGGGTGCCGGGGGTCATGATCTCAAAGACGCCGGCCTGCCGCATGGCGGCGAAGTCTTCCTCGGGGATGATGCCACCAAGCAGCACCGGGATGTCCTGGGCCCCCTTCTCTTTCAAGAGGCGGGTGATCTCGGGCACCAGGTGGCCGTGGGCCCCGGACATGATGGACAACCCGATGGCATCCACGCCCTCCTGGATGGCGGCGCCGACGACCATCTCCGGGGTCTGATGCAGCCCCGTGTAGATGACCTCCATGCCTGCGTCACGAAGGGCCCGGGCAACCACCTTGGCCCCCCGGTCGTGACCGTCAAGTCCAGGCTTGGCAATGAGAATTCGGATCCTGGCCTCGGACATAGTTCAGACCTCCAGCAGCGGCTTTGCACAAGCTTTCACCGCGACGCCAGGAGTATCTTGCTTTGGGGGCGGGAATTCAATTCGTTTTTTTGGAGTCGATGAGGCTGTTGCAGACGGCCCAGCACTCCTGGGCAGCGGTGGCGCGGGCTTCTTCCAGCAGTTCGCTGCGCAGCTCCTCGCGCATGAGGGCGCGCTCCTTCTCGTAGATGGCGGGGGTCAGGTGACCAAGCACCTCCTCGGCCTTCCAGGCGGAGACCTCGGCCTTGAAGTCGGCGCGGAAACGGGTCAGCTCGTCGGCGATGAACTTGCGGTCCTCCCGGCTCCTCTCCTGGGCAAAGGGCTCCTCCTCTGAACAGGCCAGGGCCAGCAGACCAAAGGTCGCAAGCAGCAGCGCCACAGGCTTGGAAAGTGCCATGGTGAACCCCCTATCGGCGTCCCTGAGCCACGCCGCTGCGGGCCCCGGATTCGTTGAGACGGTGATCGTGCTCCAGGATGCTCCAGTAAAGGGCGGAGGCCAGGTCCTTCTGGTACTGCTCGTCGGCCAGCATCCGGCCCTCCTTGGGGTGGGACAGGAAGCCCAGTTCCACCACCACGGCGGGCATCTCGGCGCCGCGAAGAACGACGATGGCCAGTTCCTTGACGCCCCGATCCTTCATGTTGCAGCGCTTCACCAGCAGGCTCTGCATGAGGCCGGCCAGGTCGTAGGAGCGCAGGTGGGCGGAACTCTGCCACAGATCCTTCACCACGGCGGCCGTGCCCTCGTCATCGCAGGAGGCCAGCCGGCCCTCGCGCTGAATCTGTTTGCGGGCAACGCGTTCGCTTTCTTCCAGGGCCGCCTCGGGGCTTAGCACGTAGGTCTCGGCGCCCTGGGCCTCGTTGTTGAAGCTGGCGTTGCAGTGGATGCTGATGAACAGGTCGGCGCCGCTGCTGTTGGCCAGCCCGATGCGCTGGGTGAGGGGCAGGTCCCGGTCGTCTTCGCGGGTGAGGAGGACCTCCACGCCGCTCTTCTTCACCAAGAGGCTGCGAAGCTGCAAAGCCACCGCAAGGTTGATGTCCTTCTCGTAGACGCCGGTGATGCCCAGGGCCCCCAGGTTGGTGCCGCCGTGACCAGGGTCGATGACGACCTTGCGGACGGTGCTGGTGGGGTACTCCTTGGCGTGGGCCGGGGCGGGCAGCGCAAGGGCCACCGCCAGCAACAGGGCGAAGCAGGAAAGAATTGGTAACTGCACAGCCTTCACCGCCAACCTCCGGGCGCAGAATGGAACGGCGGAAGTCTAGGCCCGAACGGGGCTAGAACCAAAAAAGCGGTTGTTCATTGAAGCAGCAGGCCTTCCTGCCAGCGGGCGCCCTTGAGGAAGTCAGCCGCGGGGACCCGGCAGCGGCCCTCCAACTGGACCTCGGGGATGCCCAGGGCACCCTGGCCGCAGGCCACGCAAAGGTGACCGTCGCGGAGCCCCAGGAAGGTGCCGGGGGCGGCGCTCAAATCCAGGACGCGGGGCATGGGGAACAACTTGAGGACCTTGGCCCCGGGGATGCAGCAGAAGGAGCCGGGCCAGGGGTAGAAGCCCCGCATGCGGCGCGCGATGTCGGCGGCGGGGGCAGTCCAGTCGACGCGGCCGTGGTCCCTCTCCAGGATGGGGGCCAGGGTGACGCCCGCTTCATCCTGGGGCACCGCGACAAGGCGGCCCTCCTCCAGGGCGTCCAGGGCTTCCACCAGCAGGTTGCCACCGGTCACCGCCAGCCGATCCATCAGGGTCTCACCGGTGTCGTCCTCGAACACTTCACAGCGCTGCTGTAACAGGATGGGCCCGGAATCCAGGCCCTCGTCCATCTGCATGACGGTCACGCCCGCAAAGGGATCGCCGTTGGCGATGGTCCACTGAACAGGGGCCGCGCCGCGCAGGTGGGGCAGCATGGAGGGGTGGAGGTTGATGCAACCAAAGCGGCCGAAGTGGATGACGTCGGGGGGCAGGATCTTGCCGTAGGCGGCCACCACCAGGGCGTCGGGGTTGACCTCGTGCAGCCAGGCCAGGAACTCCGCGCCCAGGCGGCCGGGCTGGTGCACGGGCATGCTGCGGTCCAGGGCAAAGACCTTCGCCTCGGGGGCCGTGGGGCACAGGTCCCTACCCTTGGGCTTGTCCGGGCGACAGACCACCCCCGCAACCTGATGGCGGCTGGCCAGCAGGCACTGCAGGACCTTCACGGCAAAGCCGGGGGTGCCCAGGAAGACGACCTTCATGCTTCGGCACCGGGCTCGTCGTCGTCATCCTTGGAGCGCTCGCCCTTGGCCGCATCATCGCGGGCCTTGCGGTTGTACTCGCGCACCAGGAACTTGCGCTGCAAGGGGCTGACGCGGTTGATGAAGACCACGCCCTCCAGGTGGTCCAGTTCGTGCTGGAGCACCACGGCGAAGAACTCCTCGGCGTCGATCTCCACGGGCTGGTTGTCCAGGTCCCGGGCCTGCAGCTTGACCTTGGCCGACCGCTTCACCTTGCAGGAGATGCCGGGCAGGCTGAGGCAGGCCTCGTCCCACACGACCTCGCCGTGGCGCTCGGTGATGACGGGGTTAATCAGCACGCGCTGGCCGTTGCCCTGCTGGTCCGTGCCGGCGGTCATGTCCAGCACCACCATGCGGATGGAGCGACCCACCTGGGGCGCCGCGAGGCCAATGCCGGAGTTCTCATACATGGTCTCGAACATGTCCCGGGCCAGGGTCTTCAACTCCTCGTCAAAGACCACCACATCCTTGGCCTTCTCGGCCAGCACCTCGGCGGGCCAGGTAACAACGGGCAGCAATGCCATGGCTAAACACCAATCCCTTCGGAGTCCGTGGCGGACAATCCCAAGCCGTACAAGGTTCGAAGTCGGCGGTCGGACAGCACCCGCGCCGCTTCGGAGATGGAGAACCGGACCTGGCGCAGCCCCTCGTCCTCGGGGAGCACGGCGCCCGCACTTTGCAATTCATCCAGGAAGGCCATCAGGGCCGCCGCCCGCCGCAGGACCTCGTCGCGCCCGCTTTCCGGGCCCAGACCAAGGATCTCGTAGTAGCTGCCATACCGGGCAAGCTGCACGAGGGCGGGAAATTGGGCCGAGCTGAGGACCAGCTCCTGGGTGGCGTTCATGCTTCCTTTTCCTTCTCCGCCGGGGCCGCCTTCTGGATCTTCCAGCGGGTGCCGTCGGGCCCATCCATCAGCATGACGTTGGTGGCCAGCAGGCTGTCCCGCAGGCGGTCCGACTCGGCGAAGTTCTTTTCGGCGCGGGCGGCGGTGCGCTGGGCAATCACGACTTCCACCTGGGCGGGGTCCACCCCCAGGCGGGCGCAGTCCAGGTCGCGGACGCGCAGCAGGGCGGCCTCGGGGGCGGAACCCAGCACACCGAAGATCTTGGCGACCTCGGCCAGCAGCAGCTCCACCTTGCGCAGGGCGGCCAGGCGACCGGGGGTCTTCTTCTTCATCTTCACCGCCTCGTTGGCGGCGCGCATGAGGTCAGAAAGTTGGCCCAGGGCGGCGGCGCTGTTGAAGTCGTCCTCCATGGCGGCGTCCACCCGGGGCAGGAACTGGTCCAGCACCTCGGGGAACAGCATGGCGCCTTCCTCGGGGCCGCCCGCCGCGATGGCCCCGCGCACGGCGGCCAGGGTCTCGTAGAAGTACTCCAGGCGGGCGCTGGCCTCGTCCAGGTTCTGGCTGCTGAAGTTCAGGGGGCTGCGGTAGTGGGTACCCAGGAGGAACAGGCGCAGGGCCTCCTCGTGGTACTTCTTCAGGACCTCTTCGATGGTGAAGAAGTTGCCCAGGGACTTGGACATCTTCTCCTGGTCCACGTTCACGAAGCCGTTGTGCATCCACCAGCGCACGAAGGGCTGGGTGCCGGAGGCGGCCTCGGACTGGGCAAGCTCGTTCTCGTGGTGGGGGAAGACCAGGTCCTTGCCGCCGCCGTGGATCTGGAAGCCCGCGCCCAGGTATTTCATGCTCATGGCGCTGCACTCGATGTGCCAGCCGGGGCGGCCCTTCCCCCAGGGGCTGTCCCAGGAGGGCTCGCCGGGCTTGGCCGGCTTCCACAGCACGAAGTCCATGGGGTTGCGCTTGTTGGGGTCGTCGTCCACGCGGGCGGAGGCGCCGGCCTGCATGTCGTCCAACTTGCGCCCCGACAGCTTGCCGTAGGTGGGCCAGCTGTCGATGTCGAAGTACACCGTGCCGTCCACGTGGTAGCCGTGGCCGTTGGCGATGATGTGCTGGATGGTGTCCACGATGTCGGGCATGTGGTCCGACACCCGGGGCTCCATGGCGGGGGCCAGGCAGCCCAGGCGGCCCATGTCGCGGTGGAACAGGGCGATGTTGCCCTCGGTCAGTTCCCGCGCGGTGACGCCCAGTTCGTTGCTGCGCTTGATGATCTTGTCGTCCACGTCGGTGAAGTTGCGCACGTAGTTGACGTTGAAGCCCCGGTAACGCAGGTAGCGGTAGATCAGGTCAAAGGCCACGTAACAGCGGGCGTGCCCGATGTGGGACTTGTCGTACACGGTGACCCCGCACACGTACATGCCCAGAGGCGTCTGCGCCTGGTGCTCCAGCTCTTCCTTCTTGCCCGACATGGTGTTGAATAGACGAATGGCCATTCCAGGATTCCTTTCCGGGGGTCGCCCAAGCGGGCAAGCAATTTCCGCGCGTGAAGATAGCCGCGAAGGCTTTGAAAATCAACGAAAGACAGTTGGAGTCGCAGCACGCGGGCAGCCGATCAGTTTACTGGATTCCTCCAGCGCGCTCTTCGGACGACCAGCAGAAAGGCAAGCAGCAGGGCCAGGGGCCAAGGGGCGGCGCTGGGGTTGGGACCCAGGTTGCAGGAGGAGCCGGAGGAGGCGTTGCTGGGTCCGGGGTCCGCAGTAATGACGGCGTCAGGCTGGGCGTCGGCGGCGCTGTCTGTCTGCACATCCGCACCCTCCCCTGCCGCGCACCACTCGGCACACCACTCGCCTTCGGTGGTGACTTCCTGAAAGCCTTCATAGGCCGAGGCAAAGACCATCACGCTGGGGTCGAAGTCGCCGTCAAAGTCCTCATTCTCGCATTGGTTGTCGGGCTGCGGCGCCACCCAGTGACGGAAGGAGATGGCGACGCCCGATCCGGGAAACATGTGAGCCTCCCCCGGTCTTGCAGTCCAGCTCTCTTCTCCCACTTTGAAGATCAGCGACCGGGATTCGAAGCAGGCCGCGGGATCCTCCACCATGAAGAGCCACTCGTAGTCAAAGGCAGGCAGGTCACAGCAGCTTTCCCCAGTGGCTGTCCGGGCAAGGTCAAAGGCGCCGATCCTGGGCGTCGGGTAGTTGGCCAGCTTCACCTGGGGCGCCTCGCCGCTGGACGCCAGCGCCGAGTACCTCTTCCCCCCGCAGGTTGGGAGTGAATAGGCCAGGTCCCCAGGCTGGGCATACTGGCTGGCCTTGGGGTTGAACAGGATTTTTTCCCGGGCATTGCACGGGGACTGGGCAGGCATCTCTTTTCCGGCCTCCACCAGCGCCATCCGCAGGGCCCCGCAGTCCAGACACCAGCCGCCCTCCTCGTTTGTGGCGGCCCAGAACAGCGAAGGCTTTCCCGTGGCCACCCGAAGCTGGTCGATGTGGCCCCCCAGGGGCGAGCCGGACTCGTTGGTGGGGAACAAAATCACGATGGGGCACTGGGGCAGCTCGCCGTCCATTCCCCCCGGAGAACAGACGCCATCCACATTGGGTCCGTCGCAGACGAAGCTGACGGGCGTGTCCACCCCGCGTTCATCCAAGAGCGTGACCGTGCTGGGCGCCGTCATGCACGCAGCCCCAACGAAGCGTGCAGGCAGCAACAGCGCCAGGCAGACAAGCACAGTCCAACCAAGGTTGTTCCAGTTCATTGGCCACCTCCCGCGTCACCTTTCCATGAGACGGTGACATTTGTCCACGTCTTTGTCCCCACGCACCGTCCGCTTGCACAAACGACCCACGCTACCGCTGGAGCAGCGCGCCTGAAGGACGAACGGGACGCCAAGGACCGCAAGGACCAAAAGGACATCAAGGACGGGTGGGGGCGCGCAAGGACAAAGGACGGGCAGACCATTGGGGTCAGGACCATTGGGGTCAGGACCTTACACATTACACTCGCTTGCGCCTAACGCTGGCCGACGCG
>CAIXZC010000367.1 GCA_903923815.1 uncultured Myxococcales bacterium | reverse complement strand
TTGCCGCACTCCATGGCCAGATCATTGGCAGCCACCCGCACTATCCGCAGGTCGCTGCGCTCGAAGGGCAGGTTCACCAACGAAGTGTTGATGACCAGCAGTCCCCCCGCCTTGGTCACGGCGCCGAAGCGCTCCAGCGACGGGTTGTTCATGACGACGGCGCTGTCCGGGCTTGGCACCACCGGCGAGGCGATGGGGCTGTCCCCGATGACCACCGCGCAGTTGGCGGTGCCGCCCCGCATCTCCGGGCCGTAGGAGGGCATCCACAACACGAACTTGCCCGCCTGCATGGCCGCGTAGGCCAGGATCTGCCCGGCCAGCATCATGCCCTGGCCGCCGAAACCCGCGAAGATGATCTCGCTATACATGCTTCACCTCCTCCGGGGTCTTGAAGACGCCCAGCGGGTAATAGGGCTGCATGTTGGAGTTCACCCACCCCAGCGACGCCACCGGCGTGAGGCCCCAGTTGGTGGGACAGGTGGACAGCACCTCCACCAGGGAGAAGCAGCGCCCCTCTTTCTGATACTGGAAGGCCTGCTTGATCTTCTTCTTGGCGTCCACGATGCCCCGGGACGTTGCCACCGTCACCCGCGCGATGTAGGCCGGCGTGACCAGCGCGGACAGCAGCTCGCACACCTTCATGGGCATGCCCGTGGCGTCCGTGTTGCGGCCCACGGGGCTGGTGGTGGTGCGCTGTCCGGGCATGGTGGTGGGGGCCATCTGGCCGCCCGTCATGCCGTAGATGGCGTTGTTCACGAAGATGGTGGTGAACTTCTCGCCCCGGTTGGCGGCGTGGATGATCTCCGCCGTGCCGATGGAGGCCAGGTCTCCGTCCCCCTGGTACGTGAAGACCGTCAGGTCGGGCCGCACCCGCTTGATGCCCGTGGCCAGCGCCGGAGCCCGTCCGTGGGCGGCCTCCTGGAAGTCACAGGTGAAGTAGTTGTAGGCCAGCACGCTGCAGCCCACGGGCGCCACGCCCACGGTGTTCTCCCGCAGCCCCAGCTCGTCCAGGACCTCGCCCACCAGCCGGTGGATGATGCCGTGGGTGCAGCCCGGGCAGTAGTGCATGACCTTGGTGGAGATGGACTCAGTGCGTTTGAAGATTGCCTCAGCCATTGCCGTCCTCCAGTAGCTTGCGCACGCCCTCGGCCACCTGGGCCGGCGTGGGGACGATGCCGCCTGCGGTGCCGTAGTGCGCCACCCGGGCCCGCTCGGCCACGGCGCGCTCCACGTCCTCAACCATCTGCCCCATGGAGATCTCCACGGAGACCACCAGCTTGGTGGTGCTGGCCAGCTCCCGGATGCGCTTCAAGGGGAAGGGATACAGCGTGATGGGCCGCAGCATGCCCACCTTCAGGCCCTGGGCCTGCAGCTCCTGCATGGCGGTCTTGGCGATGCGGGCCATGGTGCCGTAGGACACCAGCAGCACGTCCAGGGGCCCCTCCGTCCCCACCTCTTCATATCGCAGGTCCTCTTCTTCCATGCGCCGGTACTTGGCCGCCAGCCGCTGGTTGCGCTCGAAGCCCCTCTGCGGGTCCAGCGCCAGGCTGTTCAGCAGGTGCCGCTCGCGCCCCGTGGCCCCGGTGGTGGCCCAGTCCTCCTGGCCCGCCCAGGTGTGGCGCTCAGAGTACACCTCGGGCAGCTCCACGGGCTCCATCATCTGGCCCGTCATGCCGTCCCCCAGGATCATCACCGGGTTGCGGTACTTCTCGGCCATCTCGAAGCCCAGGATCATCAGGTCCACGGCCTCCTGCACCGACGACGGCGCCAGCACATACAGCCGATAGTCCCCGTGCCCCCCACCCTTGGTGGCCTGGAAGTAGTCCGCCTGCCCCGGGAGGATGCCCCCCAGGCCCGGCCCCGCCCGCATGATGTTCACGAACACCGACGGGATCTCCGCCATGGCGATGTAGGACAGGGCCTCGCTCATCAGGCTGATGCCCGGGCTGGAGGAGGTCGTGAAGACCTTGGCTCCGGCCCCCGCGGCCCCGAAGATCATGTAGGACACCGCCAGCTCGCTCTCGCCCTGGAGGAAGGCGCCGCCCACCTCGTTCATGCGCTTGGACAGGTACTCGCCGACCTCGTTCTGAGGCGTGATGGGATAACAGAAGTAGGCCCGGCAGCCCGCCGCAATGGCGGCCTCACCGATGGCCTCGTTCCCCTTCATGAGTTTCTTTGCCATGTGCCCCCCCGCTTCGCCGGCTCAATAGTCGAAGAAGTTGTATCTGGTGCCGTTCACCGCCACCTCGATGGCCAGATCCGGGCAGTTCATTCCGCAAATCCTGCAACCGATGCAGTGGGGCTGCACCCCGGGCCGCGCGAAGAAGTAGCCCTTGGAGTTGATCTCCCGGGACATCTCCAGGACCTTCTGGGGGCAAGCCGCGACGCACAGTCCGCAGCCCTTGCACCTCTCCCTGTCCACCGTCACCTTGGGCATGAGTAGCCTCCTTGTTACCGCCCTACAACCCCAGCAGGGGCTTGGGCCTTCTTGACGCCAGCGGCAGATCCTTCAGCCACGGAGGCAGGAGGTTCCGGCGGATGGCCAGCACGGGCACGGGCAGCTGGGGCGCCAGTTCCTGCGCCAAAGCCTCCGGGGCCGTCACAAACTCCAGGGGAACGCCGCCCTCGCGGGACACCGCCAGGCCAAGCGCCAGACCCTCCAGGATCTCCGTGGGGGTCGTGTCTTCCATCAGATGTCCGTTGGAGACGAAGCCCGTTACCCGCACCTTCCCCGAGGCCTCAATGGCGTCCCGCATGCGCAGGCAACCGGCCACGGTGTCCGAGAAGGGCCGCAGATGGTTCAGCACCATGAGCACCCGCACGGGGGCGTCCACCAGGGCATCCTCCAGGGCGCCTAGCACCCGGGCCCCCACGTCGTCGCCGCCCACGTCAATGACGCCGTAGGAACTGCCCGCCATCAGCAGGCTGCGCACCGCGGGCACGAGGATGGGCAGGTCGGCGTCCAGATAGCGGGCCTCGGGCAGCACCACGCGGACCCCCGCCTGCTCCAGCAGGGCGGCGGCCTCCCGGGACCGAAAATAGGGGTTCACCAGGTCCAGGTCCACCAGGGTGACGTCGGACTTCACCGGCAGCGCCGCCAAAGCCAGGTTCACAGAGACCTCGCTCTTGCCGCTTCCG
>CAIXZC010000366.1 GCA_903923815.1 uncultured Myxococcales bacterium | reverse complement strand
GGGGGCGCGCCGTCCATTATGTCCATTATGTCCATCCCCCCGCGTCCCCCCCAACTTTGGTGTTTGAACCCTTTGGGCTTGCTGGGCTATAGTGCGGCGCGTTCGACAACGCACCTTGAGGGCAACGACGATGGAAATGAAAAGTGGTGGACGCCTGCTGCCTGAGAACGCTTACCGCAAGCTGAACCCGGGGGAGACCTACGCCCCTGTGGTGCCTGGGGACGGCACCCATGAGGTCACGGCGTGGTCTGTGGCCATGGGTTTGATCATGGTGGTCATCTTCTCGGCGGCCTGCATCTATATTGCTTTGCGGGCGGGCAGCGGCATTGAAGCGGCCATTCCCATTGCTGTCGCGGCGGTGTTCTTTGGGAAGATGAAGGCGCGGCGGTCGACCATTCTGGAGAACGTCATCGTCCAGTCCATCGGTCAGGCCTCGGGCGTGGTGGCGGCGGGGTCGGCGTTCGTGATCCCGGCGCTTTACCTGAACAACATCACCCCCACCTGGTGGCAGATCTTCCTGGCCTGCTTCATTGGGGGCGCCCTGGGCGTCGTGCTGATCATCCCGCTGCGGCGGTACTTCGTGGCCCAGCGCCACGGCGAACTGCCCTTCCCGGAGGCCACCGCCACGACGGAAATCCTGGTGTCCGGCGAGAGCTCGGGCAAGGGCGCGGGGCGGGTGCTGCTGGCGTCCTTTGGACTTGGCGCGGCCTATGACTTCGTGGTGGAGGTCATCAACGGCTGGAACCCCAACCTGTCCACGAAGACGCTGCTGGGCAGCTTCGGCGAGAAGCTGTACGACTTCCGCATCGAGCTGAAGATGTCCGCCATCGCCGCGCTGTTTGGCCTGGGGTACATCATTGGCCTCAAGTACGCCGCCATCATCATGGCGGGCTCCATCCTGGCCTACATGGTCATGGTGCCGCTGGTCTATCTGGTGGGCCAGGGGCTGCCCGAGTTCGTGTACGCCGGCAAGTCCTATGTCATCGCCAACATGGGCGCCTCGGACATCTTCGGCGCGTTCATCAAACCCATCGCCATCGGCGCCATCGCCACCGCGGGCGTCATCGGCCTCATCCGCATGGGCCGCATCATCGCGTCGTCTGTGGCCCTGGGCTTCAAGGGCATCGGGGGCAAGGGCGCCGCCGAGACCCGCGGCCGCCGCGACACCGACCTCAGCGCCGGCAAGGTGCTGGCCATTCAGGGCGCCGCCGTCCTGGCCATGGGCCTGCTGTTCTTCATCATCTGCAGCGGCCCCGGCGGTTACAGCTTCGGCCAGAGCGTCCTGTACAGCGTGGTGGGCATGGTCATCTCCTTCCTGCTGTGCTTCCTGTTCACCCCCGTGGCCGCCGAGGCCATCGCCATCGTGGGCACCAACCCCGTGTCGGGCATGACTCTGGTGACCGTGGTGCTGTCGTCGCTGGTCATGGCGGGCATGGGCCTGTCGGGCACCGCCGGCATGTTCGTGACGCTCATCATCGGCACCGCCGTGTGCACCGCCCTGTCGGTGTCCGGCGCCCTCATCTCGGACTTCAAGATTGGCTACTGGATTGGCGCCACCCCCCGCAAGCAGCAGGCCTGGAAGTTCCTGGGCCTGGCCGTGGCCTCGCTGACCGTGGCCTTCGTGATTCCCGTGATGGACCAGGGCTACCACTTCCTGGTTGAGGTGGGCGGCAAGATGGTGTCCAACCAGGACGTGCTGCCCGCGCCCCAGGCCAACATGATCGCCGCGGTGGTGAATGGCCTGATGACCGGTGGGGACCAGCCCTACCTGCTGTACGGCCTGGGTTCGCTGATTGCCATCCTGGCCACCATGGCGGGTATCCCCACGCTGGCCTTCGCCCTTGGCATGTACCTGCCCATCGCCATCAACACGGCGGTGCTGGCGGGCGGCTTTGCGTCGTGGCTGATTGGCCGCAGCGGCAAGACCGAAGAGGAGCGCGAGTCCCGCAAGGCCCAGGGCACCCTGAT
>CAIXZC010000365.1 GCA_903923815.1 uncultured Myxococcales bacterium | reverse complement strand
GGCGGCGCTGGAGCCCCAGGCTTTGGAGGCCCTGAAGGTGCCCGAGCTGACCGAAACCCACGCCCAGCTTGAGGGCAAGGTGGCGGCGCTGGAGCCCCAGGCTCTGACGGCCCTGAAGGTGCCCGAGCTGACCGAAACCATCGCCCAGCTTGAGGTCAAGGTGGCGGCGCTGGAGCCCCAGGCTCTGGAGGCCCTGAAGGTGCCCGGGTTTGCGGCGGAACTGGCGGGTCTGCGTGCCGTAAAGGCTTCCTCGGAGGAGGCTGTGGCGCGCTTGACGGCATCGTTGGAGACCCTCCGGGCGGACTACGACGCCCTGGAGCAGATGCTGGATGAGGGACGTCGGGAGAAGGAACTGGCCCAGGCCCACCTGGCGGCCAAGACGCTGGCGAATCAGGAGCTGGAACAGCAACTGCAAGAGGCCCGTGAGGCAGTGGCGGCGGCGGAGGCCCGGGCGGCAAAACAGGATGAGGCGCGACTGGAGTTGGAGCAGCGCTGCCACGCCTCCGCGGAGGCGGACCTGCAACTGCGGACCCAGTTGGAGGCGTTACGCCTGGATGCTCAAGGCGCCAAGGTGCACCTGGAGGAGACAGAGGTCGGGCGCTTGGCTGCCCTGGAGCGCCAGGACCTGCTGACCCGGGAGGTCAAGGCTCTGCAGGGGCGCATCGCAACCCTGGAAGAGGAGAACCAGACCCTGGGCCAGGCCGTGAAGAAGGAGCAGGACCGCTTTGAGGAGGTCTCGGCGGACCTGGGCCTGTTGGAAGTGGATCGGCGTGGCGCCCAGGGCGTGGCCGAGCGGCTTCGGGCGGAGGGAGACCTGCTGCGAGAGCAACTGACCCAGGCGGAGAAGCTGCTGGCCGAGCACAAGACCCTGTTGGCAGAGCGCGGCCACGAGTCGGAGACCCTGGCCTCAAAGCTGACGGAGGCCCAGTCTGGCCTGGCACAGGTCAAGGCCCTGGAGGGCCAGAAGGCCGACCTGGAGGGCCAGGTGGCCGCGCTGGAGGAGAAGCTGGCCAAGGTGGCCAAGAAGCGCGAGGGCAAGGACAACGAGAAGAAGGAGCTGACCCGGCAGGTCGAGGGGTTGACTGAGGAGAACGGGGACCTGAAGACCCGGATCGCCGCCCTGGAGGCCGAGATTGAGTCCGCCATCTCGGTGGTGGGCGTGCCGGCGGGTCCCTCCGCTGAGGATCTGCACAAGCTGGAGGTGGATAGGGAGGCCCTGGCCTCTCGCAACGCCACCCTGGAGCGCGATCTGGAGGTCCTGACCGCCGAGCACAAGGCCATGCGGGAGCAGACCCGGACGCTGCAGGTCCAGGTGGGCGAGCTGAAACGCAGCGACGCCGAGCAACGCGCCGCCGCCATGCTGACCACCGAAAGTGCCCGGGAAGAGGAGCTTCGCAGCAAGCTGGCCGAGGTGGAGCTGCGCCTGGGCTACTTCAAGAATGAATACGACCGCAGCCTCAACCTGCTTGAAGAGCGGGACCACCGCATAGAGACCCTGGAGGCGGGGCTGGCCCGCCTGGAAGGCGAGGGCGGGACGGGACGCATCAAGAAGCTGGAGCGGGCCCTGGACGCCGCCCGGGACAAGGCCAGCGAGCTTGAGGCGCGCCTTGCCACTGCGGACAACGAGCGCCTGGATCTGGCCGTCACCGTGGAGCAGCTTCAGGCATCCCTGGAGAAGGCCGCCGACACCAGTGGCCCCGACATCACCAAGGACGGTGGCGCCACCGAGACCCTTACGGTCACCGACACCGCCGAGCTGCTGCAACTGCGCGAGCGTCTTGAGGTGCTGGAGAAGGAGCGGGTCTCGTTGATCAGCTTCCTGGAGGACAGCCGCAAGCGCGTGGAGACCGAGCGCCAGCTCTTCCTTGAGGTGGAAGAGAACTACCGCGCCACCATCATGGAGATGAACAACGAGAAGGAGGACGCCCTCATCCGGTTGTCCGAACTGGAAGAGCGGGTCCGCCGCCTCACCGGCACCCAGGAGGTCCAGCACAAGCACATGGTGCAGGTGTTGGGGCTGCTGAAGTCCGCGAAGGATGCCAACCAGGAACTGTCTCGCGTGTTGGCCAACGCTTTGGAGGACTAGCTTGCTGTGGCTTCCCTTCTGCCCTTCGTGTCGCAAGGCTCCCAGCCCTGAAGGCCGCTGCCCCTCCTGTGGAGCGGCGGTCCCAGGTGGCCCCGAGCGGCTGCTGAAGATCAGGCTGCGGCGCCCCTCCATGAACGACGTGGTGGCCTACGCGGAGACTGGCATCGAGAGCTGGAAGGACGGCGGCGAACTGGTGGCCGGCCTGGACAGCCCCGAGCAACTTGGTCGTCTCTTGGAGAAGCACGAACGTCTGGTCCGCAAGAAGGGCGCCAGCCTGGAGTTCCCCGCCGGCGTGGAACTGCTGCCCGACTCGCCCGTGCTGCGTTGCGTCTCCAAGAAGGTCAGTGGACGCTTCCGGGCCTGCATGGTGCAGGGCCTGGGCGAGGCCCACTGCGGTCCCCAGGCGGCCCTGCTGCCGCTGGACGACGATAGCAAGGACCAAAGCCTGCTGGACGGCCTGGGCCTGCACGGGGTCCCGCTTGATCCCTTCCTGCGGGAGATCTTTCGGGTCCTGTCTCAAGAAAAATCCGAGGTCCTCTTCTGCCCCCTCCTGACCCACTGGCTCTCCCCCAAGCCCCCTCTGACCCCGGCGGAGTTTGGCCAGTGGTGGGCCCAGCCTGAGAACCAGACGGTGCGAGTCTTCTCCATCCTGGCCGCGGGCGGTCACGAGGAACAAGCCCTTGCCGCGGAAGCCCTGCCTGTGGAGGGCCCGCGCCTGGCCTGGGGTCTGGACGAGGCGCTGCCTCCCTTTGCGTTGCATGCGGGGGGGCTGCTTTACGTCGAGCAGGGGGGCCGGTTCCGGCGCTGGGTGCCCGGTGCAGACACCACTGACACGCTGGTGGATCGGGGCGGCCCGGACACCATCCTGGTGCTGCCCACCCGGTACCGCCTCATCAGCCGCCGCCTGGAGACGGGCCGCAAACCCGGTGCCCAGGGCCTCAGCCTCATGCTGTTGATGGAGGATGGCCTCCACGTGCGGCAGGTGGACCCCCACTTCGCGGGGCTGTGCAGCCTGGGCTCGCTGCCCATGGGACCGCGGCTGTCCATGGCCGCCGACGCGCGCTCCATGGGCTTCTACTGCGCCGACTGCTACCCCCGCTGCATCCTGGTGCAGAAGCGCGAGGTCAGCGGCGACACCTTCCAGTTGGCCCCCATGACCAATGGCTCGGCCATGGTCGTCTCCAATACGGGCGAGGCCTGGCTGTTCGAGCGGGGCGCCCTTTGGACCCTCACGGCCTCCTGGCCCGGCCAGCGCTGGCCCGTGAATCCCTGGTTCAGCACGCTGTTTGACGCCATCCAGGACTTCGAGGTGGTTCCCGGCGGCAGGACCGCGCTGTTGTCCGGCGGGGGCCGACGCCTGACCTTCCTGGACGCCGTTGGGGACCCCCGGGAGAAGCGCGCCGGCTCGGCCACCAACCCCCTGCTGACCGTGGACGAAGAGCTGGCCCTGCCCCGCCCCGCCAAGAGCCTGTCCTGCGATCGGCTGGGCAACCTGTACCTGGCCGGGGATGGCTTCCTGTTGCGCAGGGGGGCCCGGGGGGAGTTCTTCCTGACCCTGGTGGACACGGACGAGACCATGGCAGTCAAGGGCGGCGGCTTCCTGTTCCGGCAGGGGGCCAGCCTGCGCTTCGTGCCCCCACTGGCGCCCCTGGCCCTGGAGAACTTCGGCGAGGGCCTGGCGGCCCATCTGGCGGTGGTGGAGAAGGAGGCCCTGGAGACCCTGACCTCCCGGTCCGCCCGCGTCACCGCCCCCGAGAACCTGCACTCCCTGACCAAGCGCCGCTTCCGGGACCGCCCGGTGGAGCCCGAATGAAGGTAATCATCACCGCCGGCGGCACCGAGGAGGCCATCGATTCGGTGCGCTTCCTGGGCAACCGCTCCAGCGGCAAGTTGGGCGCCCTGATTGCCACCGAGGCCCTGGGCCGTGGCCACGAGGTGCTGCTGTTTCGCGCCGCTCGGGCCCTCCACCCGGAGGTCCCCGCGGGGGGCGGCGCCTTTCGCTGCGTCACCTTCACCAGCACGGCGGACCTGCGGCGCCTGCTGACCGAGGAGGCCCCCGCCTTCGCCCCCCAGGTGCTGATCCACGCCGCCGCCGTGGCGGACTTCGTGCCCGAACTGCAGAACGGAAAGCTCAGCTCCAAGGGCGAGGTGTGGTTGCGGCTGCTGCCCAATGAGAAGCTGGCGCCCTCCATTCGGGGCTGGTGTCCGGGGGTGCGACTGGTGGTCTTCAAGTTGGAGGCCGGGGTGTCCCAGGACGAGTTGTTCGCCCGGGCTCGGGCCGGCCTTGCCGCCAGCGGGGCCGAGTTGGTGGTCGCCAACCTGGAGGAGGCCCTGGGCGAGGACGCCCGTCACCGGGCCTGGATTCTGGACGCGCAGAGGGTGCGCTCGGAGGTAGAGGGCAAGGCCCGAATCGCCGCTGCCCTGCTGGATTTGCTGGAGGAAATATGACCAAGCCTGCGGTTACCAAGGTGCTGGTGATAGTCACGGGCGGCATCGCCGTCTACAAGGTGCTGGATGTCATCCGCCTGCTGAAGGGCAGGGGCGTGGACACCAAGGTGGTGATGACCCCCGCGGCCACGGCCTTCGTCACGCCCCTGAGTTTTGAGACCCTGTCGGGGAATCCCGTGCTGGTGGACCAGATGGTGGCCGCCATCCCGCACATTCGGTTGGGCGAGTGGGCGGACCTGGTGCTGGTGGCCCCCGCCAGCGCCGACTTCCTGGCCCGGGCCGCCTGGGGCCTGGGGGATGACCTGGCCGCCACCACGCTGTTGGCGCTGCCCCCCGCGACCCCCCTGGTGATAGCCCCGGCCATGAACGTGAACATGTGGGAGAACCCCATGGTGCAGGCCAATCTGAAGCGCCTGCAGGAGCTGCTGGTGGGCCGCGTGACCGTGGTGGAGCCGGTGGTCAAGGAGTTGGCCTGCGGCACCCGCGCAAAGGGCGCGCTGGCTGACCCGGCGGAGATTGTGGAAGCTACTCTACGGTGATGATGACGGTGGCGGGGTCGGACTGCAGGAAGCTCTGCTCGTCGTAGGTGATGAGGCTGATGGTGTAGTTGCCAGCCACGTCGGGCATGAAGGCGGTGGTGCAGAGACCCTCGGTGTTCAGATAGGCGCCCGAGCCCTCGGGCTTATCCAGCAGATACCAGATGTAGCCAGAGTTATAGATGTTCGCGCCGCAGGAGCCACCGGTGCTGTTGCAGCCGTTCAAGGTGATGATCTGCCCGGGGGCGTAGCCCGTGTAGTAGGAGGCCTGGCCGGGATCGGCGGCGGGCACGGAGCAGTTGGTCTTGGAGTTGCCGCGCAGGGTGAGGCTTTCAGTGGTGGCGCCCTTGGTGGGGTGCTCCCACTTGATCTTCAGGTAGCCCTTCATGTCGATGGACTTGGGCGAGAACTCCACGGGGATGGTGACGATGCCGAAGGCGGGGATCTCGAAGCCCGTCTTGAGGGCGCTGTCGATGAGGAAGTCCGCGGACTTGCCGTTCCACTGGTCCTCGGTGTGGGCGTCCAGGATCTGGCAGGGGGCGTTGCCCTGGTTCATCAGGGCGATGGTCTTGGTGTGGGTCTCGGAGGCGACCTCGGCGTTGAAGGACAGCAGCTTGCCCTTGGGGGCGATCTGCAGGTCGCACATCTCGGCGGAGAACATGTTGTAGCGCAGGGTCTGGGCGCCAACCTCGGGGGCCACGTAGTTGATCAGGAAGGCCGCGTTGCGGTCCTCGTTCACGCCTGCGGGGCGGGCGTAGGTGACGTCGAAGCGATAGGCCTTGCCCGCGGGGAGGCTGCGACCGCCGCCCACTTCAAGCTCGTTCTCGGTCAACGGGTCCACCAGCTTGTATTCGTACCAGTCGGCGTTCTCCGGGGGATCGATGGCCAGGCTCTGGATGAGGATGGGGCAGCCGCAGCAGTTGCCCGTCTGGGAGCACAGCTCGTTGCACTCGGTGGCGGTGCGGTTGTAGATGGTGATGCTGTGGCTGGCGGTGTCCAGGAAGTCCAGGTTGAAGCCGGCGCCCGAGGTGGTGCTGATGTCCAGCACGGCGGGCTTCTGCTTGATGGTGATGTCAATGTAGGACGAGCCACCCACCTGGGTCACGTCGTTGCTGTCGATGCGGATGCGGTTGTCGTCCTGGTAGTCGGTGTCGGACGGGTCGTAGCGCACCTGGAAGCAGACCGCCGCGTAGCCAAGGGTGCCCTTGGTGGGGATGGTGGTGGGCAGGGCCGGCAGGTCCACCAGGGTGAACTCGCTGCTGGGGAAGTCGAAGTCGATGTAGCGGATGACCAGCGGGTCCGTGCCCGTGTTGTCCATACAGATGGTCTCGGACTTGGACGTGAACACGCAGGAGAAGGTCAACAGGCGCGCGTTGAGCTGCATGACCGGGCCGACCTTTTGCACCGAGAAGGTGGTGGACATGGCGCCGCAGTGCTTGGGCGTGGAGACGCCGTCGGGCAGGGTGGCCTCGGGGCAGTCAACCTCGTCCCAGTTTTCGTAGTCGTTGGTGATGATGGTCAGCACCGAGTCGCCAAGGTCCACGGGCTCCTCGCCCGGGTCGTAACGCACCGAGAACCAAAGGTAGCCGGAGGCGGCGTTGGGCTCGATGACGACGGGGAAGTCGTTCTCCTGGGTGCTGCCGTTCCACACCAGATCCACGTACTGGTTGCCGCCCTCTTGGAAGGCCGCGCTGTACACCACCAGAGGGGCGCTGCCGGTGTTGAGGATCTCAACGCGGTACAGCTCCTCGGGGGCCGCGGGGTCAATCTTGGGAAGCTCAAAGTTGCCGGGGTTGACCTTGCCCTCCACGGCGATCTCAAGCTGGGGGTGCTTGGTGCGGGCATAGGAACCGCCACAAGCGGAGGTGAACACAAGGGCGCCGAGCGCCAGAAACAAAACGGAAGTTCTGGTCATGGAAACTCTCCTGTCACTCGTTCATGAAGGGGCCCTGGTAATTGCTGGTGATCTTGTACTGGCCGGTGCCGTTGACGACGGACTGGACCTTGCCCGAGGGCCACGCCACGGTGGCCACTTCCCACATGTCCAGCTCGCTGAGGAGCACATCGGAGATCTCAAACACCAACTGGGAGTAGATGTACACGCGGACCGTGGCCTTGGCGTCGCCGTAGCCGTGGTTGTTCCAGTAGTGCACGCCCACCGAGTAGATCGTGTTGTTCTCGGGGATGTTCAGGTTGATGTTCTCGGGGCCGGCGCCGTCCGTGTCGTCACGGTCCAGGCCGGGGTCGTCGTCCACGTTGGGGTCCCAGCTGCCCCAGTTGGGGTGGGCGTTGAACCAGAAGGCGTCGTAGGGCTGGTCGAACCAGGGGTCGGGCTTGCCGTCCCCGTCCACGTCGGTCATGGTGGCGAAGGGGTGGGTGAAGTGGAGGTCCAGGTCGGAGCCGGCCTTGTCGCCCTCGTCGGTCTCATCCTCGTCGCCGGGGGTGACCCACAGCAGCTCAATGTGGATGGCCTCGTCGGGGATGACGGTGACCTCGAACTGGTCCTTGATGCAGCTTTCCACGTTCTGCTCGTCCCACACGCTCAGGTAGAAGGTGTACTTGCCCGCCACGTTCACTTCGAACTCGGGGCTGGGGAAGCTGTTGGTGGGCAGGAACACGCTTTGGGAGCCGGTGGGCTGCTCGACTTCCCACAGCCAGCGGGAGATGGTGCCGGACTCGGCGTAGCTGTTCTCGCCGTGCAGCTTCAGCACGGTCTGGGGGATGACCTCGTTGCCCTGATCGCACTCAATGATGGCGGAGGGGCAGATGACCAGCGCGCCGAAGCCGCTGACCTCGATTTCCTTGTTCTGGTAGAACGAGTTGTTCTTGATGACCAGGGTGCCCAGGTCGGGGATGGGGTTGCCGTCGGGGTCCGTGGGGTTCTCCACGTCGGGGGTGAAGTTCACATTGACGGTGACCTTGCCACCCACGGGGATGGCGACCGGATCCTCTTCCATGGGCTCGTGATCCAGGGTGCCGGTGTCCACGCCGAAGTCCTCGGAGGACTCGGGCTTGAAGGCGATGGAGAAGATCTCCAGGGGCGCGTCACCGCAGGAGCTGATCTCGATGGGGTAGGTGGCGAGGTCGCCAATCTTCTTGCCGCCGAACTTGACCTTGGCGGGGTTGACGCTGATGCAAGGGCCGGTCTGGTTGCCCTTGAGCAGGACCTCGGTGCCGCTCTCCTTGCTGGGGTCGTTGCTGTAGATGACCAGGGCACCGTCGGCCTTCTGGTCGTCGATGGGGGCGAACTTGACCTTGAAGAAGAACGTGGAGGTGGGGGCCAACTCCACGGGGCTCTCGAAGGTGATGCCGTTCTCGGTCTCGGCGGAGACGGGGTAGTCCTGGCCAGCCACGACCACCGTGAAGTTGGGGTTGCCCGTGAGGGTGAAGCCGGTGATGACCAGATTGGAGGAGCCCACGTTCAGCATGGTGACGTTCTTGGAGGGGGCCTCGCCCACGAACACCTGACCGAAGTCCAGGATCTCGGGGGTGACCTTGATCTCGGGGGCGCCCTCGGAGACCTTCAGGTCCACCAGGACCTCGCCGTTGTCCACGTTGACGGCCTTGCTGTCCACGTTGACGCGCAGCTTGGCGCTGCGGACGAACTGGTCGTCATAGCGGGTGAAAGTGACGCGAAGTTGGATGGCCTCGGCGTAATCTTCGGAAGGCTCGGAAACCGGCGCCACGATGAAGGATTCGCCCGCGTCCAGGGCGGTCTGCACCTCAGCGGGGAGGGTCAGGGCGAAGGCCGGGATGGCCTCCACTGCGCCGCTGGGGGTGGTGTACTCCAGCTCGACGCCAAGGACCTCCATGTTGCGCTTGCCCGTGTTGATCATCTTGAGGTCAAACACGGAGGAGCCGCCGGGGAGGACCTGGCCTTTATTAAAGGTGTACTTGCAGGAAGTCAGGGTGTTGAGGGTCCCCTTCTTGGTGCAGATGTTGCCCGGGTCGAACTCCAACTCGGAGTAGGTCACGCCGGTGCTGGGGCCGTCACCGCTGTCGCCGCCGCCGCAGGAGGGCAGGACAAGCAGGCCCGCGGCCAGAAGAAGAGCCAAGCCACTGAAGAGTCTGGTGAACTGAATCATGGGGTCCCCCTAAACAAGACGGCGTCACAAAGGCCGTACAAAGCAACGCGGGATTATACGCAGTGCCCGGAAAGACCGTCAAATCGTTTTTTCGAAGGGCGTGGGGGCTGAAGGAAGGGGTGTGATGGAACCTAGAAGGGGGACTCGTAACTGGGGGTGATCTTGTACTGGCCGCTGCCGTTGACGATGGTCTGGACCCGGCCGGAGGGCCAGGCGACGGTGGCGGCTTCCCACATGTCCAGTTCGCTGAGGGTGACGTCGGAGACCTCGTAGACCAACTGGGCGTAGATGTAGACGCGCAGGGTGGCCTTGGCCAGGCCGTAGCCGTGGTCATTCCAGTAGTGCACGCCCACGGTGTAGACCGTGTTGTTCTCGGGGATGTTCAGGTTGATGTTCTCGGGGCCGGCGCCGTCGGTGTCGTCACGGTCCAGGCCGGGGTCGTCGTCCACGTTGGGGTCGAAGGAGCCCCACATGGGGTGCGCGTTGAACCAGAAGCAGTCGAAGGGCTGGTCGAACCAGGGGTCGGGCTTGCCGTCCAGGTCAATGTCCTGCATGCCGGCGAAGGGGTGGGTGAAGTGGAGGTCCAGGTCGGAGCCGGCGCCGTCGCCCTCGTCGGTCTCGTCCTCGTCGCCGGGGGTGACCCACAGCAGCTCGATGTGGATGGCCTCGTCGGGGATGACGGTGACTTCGTAGTCGGCGCGGAAGCAGGAGTCGTTGGCCTTCTCGTCCCAGACGGTCAGGTGGAAGGTGTACTTGCCGGCCACGTTCACTTCGAACTCGGGGGAGGGGAAGGCGTCGTTGGGCATGAAGACACTCATGGAGCCGCCGGGCTGGTCAACTTCCCAGAAGTACTTCGAGATGGTGCCCACCTCGGCGAAGCTGTTCTCGCCGTGGAGCTTGAGGACGGTCTGGGGGATGACCTCGGAGCCCTGGTCGCACTCAATGATGGCGGTGGGGCAGATGTCGTTGGAGCCGAAGCCCGACACGTCCACGGGCTTCTCGGGGTAGAAGGAGTTGTTCTTGATGATGATGGTGCCCAGGTCCTGGATGGGGAAGCCGTCTTCGCCCACGGGGTTGGCCACGTCGGGGGTGAACTGGACGTTCACGATGACCTTGGCGCCCACGGCGACGATGACGGGGTCTTCGTCCATGGGGTCGTGGCCCAGGGTGCTGGTGTCGATGCCGAAGTCGGCGGAGGACTCGGCGGTGAAGGCCACGCCGTAAATCTCCAGGGGGGCGTCACCGCAGGAGGTGATCTCCAGGGGGGCGGTGGCCATCTCGGCGGGGTACTTGGCGCCGAAGGTGACCTTGGCGGGGTTGACGCTGATGCAGGGGCCGGTCTGGTTGCCCTTGAGCAGGACCTCGGTGCCGTTGGGCTTGGAGGGGTCGTTGCTGAAGATGGTGAGGACGCCGTCGGCCTTCTGGTCATCCGAGGGGGCGAACTTGACCTTGATGAAGAAGGTGGAGGCGGGGGCCAGCTCGATGGGGCTCTCCAGGGTGATGCCGTTCTGGGTCTCGGTGGACATGGGGTATTCCTGGCCCGTCACGATGACCGTGAAGCCGGGGTTGCCCGTCAGGGAGAACTTGTGCACGACCAGGGCGGTGGAGCCCACGTTCAGCATGGTCACGTTCTTGGAGGGGGACTGGCCGATGATGACCTGACCGAAGTCGAGGATCTCGGGGGAGACCTTCATCTCGGGGGCGCCCTCGGCGAGGCGGAGGTCGACCACCAGCTCGCCATCCTTGACGTTGATGGCCTTGCTGTGGACGAAGATGCGCAGCTTGGCGCTGCGGTTGAACTGGTCATCGTAGCGCGTGAAGGTGACGCGCAGCTGGATGGCCTTGGCGTAGTCCGTGGAGGCCGCGGACACGGGGGCGACCATGAAGGACTGGTTGCCGTCGAAGGCTGCCTGCACGGGGCCGGGGAGGGTCAGCGCGAAGGCGGGGACTTCCTCGGTGGCGCCGGCGGGGGCGGTGTATTCCAGCTCGATGCCCTGGACCTCCAGGTCGCGCTGACCGGAGTTCAGCATCTTGAGGTCGAAGATGGAGGACCCGCCGGGGAGGATCTGGCCCTTGTTGAAGGTGTACTTGCAGGCGGTGAGGGTGTCGTCGGTCTTCTTCTGGCAGATCGTGCCCGGGTCGAATTCCAACTCGGAATAGGTGGTTGCACCTCCCTCTTCGTCGCTGCCGCCGCCGCAGGCGGGAATCAAAAGGAGGGCAGCGGCCACCAGGGCCACGGTGCTGCTGAGAATCGAGAATGCGTTTTTCATGGTCTTCCCCTGGAAAATGTCACGGCACCTTAGTGCCATCTCAAAGGACCGCGAATTCTATGAATGCCTCGCGGTTTCTTGCAAGTAGTTTCGAAGGGAGTCGGCAACGGGGAAGCAAAAAGTTTCGTGACCGGGGGGTTTACGGCGGTCAGCGGGCAGTGCTATGTTCCCCGGACACCGTAGGCAAGGCCCCCTTTTTTGGGGAGAGAAGAGGTGCCATGCGAGACCTGAGAATGATGTTGGTGACAGCCGCCGTGTTGGTGACCATTTGGGACAGCCGGATGGCGCAGGCGGGGGGCTTCGAGCACCCGGACAACGGCGCCGCGGCGCTGGCCCGGGGTGGGGCTTTTGCGGCCAAGGCCAACGACCTGACGGCGCTGCAGTACAACCCGGCGGGCCTGGCGGTCAACCATGGGACCGTGCTGTATTACAGCCACAACCTGAGTCGGCAGAACCTGGACTTCACGCCGCTGCTGGAGGATGGCTCCCGGGGGGCCACCGAGAGCAACAAGGCGGGGTGGTTCTACGCGCCCTTCGTGGGGGTGTCCACGGACGTGCTGCACCCTGACGTGCGGGTCGCCCTGGGGGCCTTCGGGCCCAGCGCCATGGGAGCCATCGACTACGGGCGCGACGGGGTGGCCAAGTACATGACGGTGAACAGCGAGATGGTGCTGGCTTACTACACTGCGGCCCTGTCCTGGAGCCCCCGCAAGGACCTGGACGTGGGGCTTTCGCTGCACTGGGTTGACCTCCAGCGGACCAAGTTCACCATCGCTGTGAACGGCTGGTTCGACGAGGAGATCAAGTACTCGGACGAGTCCTATAACACCTACAGCACCATCGACGTCAGCGACCGTTTCGGCATGTTCGCCACGGCGGGCCTGCTGTGGCGGCCCGTGACCAACTGGACCATTGGCGCCTCCTTCCGGGCCCCCACCGCGGATATCGATGCCCGGGGCGACATTGACCTGGACTTCGCCGGCGAGACCATCGGGTCGCTGTACGAGTCCGGCGTCACCACCGGCGAGGGCCTGGTCCCCTACGACGGCGACGGCAACACCGTGACCAAGCTGCCCGCGCGGCTGCGCTTCACCTTGCCAATGGTGGCGCGCCTGGGCCTGCGCTATGCGGCCCCCGACCCCCGGGGCTGGGACCTGTGGGACCTGGAGGGCAACGTGGTGTGGGAGGGCTGGTCCACCTTGAAGGAATTCCGCGTGGACGTGGACGGCTACATGAAGCTGGTGGGCAGCGGCGTCACCAACGCCAACCCCATCTACTTCAAGCCCATCGTCATCAAGCGCAACTTCAACGACGCCTGGTCCTTCCGCCTTGGCAGCACCTGCCGGCCCTGGGAACTGCTGGGGTTTTCCCTGGGCGGCTACTTCGAGGACGGCGCCACCCCTCGGGCCTACAGCAACATCGACTTCCCCTCCTTCAACCGCTTCGGCGTGGGCACGGGCCTGACGCTGTACTGGCGCATGCTGGAGCTGACCGCCTCCTACAGCCACTCCTGGCAGGAGACGCGGAACATCGGCCGCAGCGAGAGTGAAGTCTCCATCCAGTTCCCGCTATCCGACGAGGCGCCCCTGCCCCAGCACGTGGTGGGCGCCGGCAGGTTTGAGAGCTCCTACGACGTGATTTCCACGTCGCTGACCATCAAGCTGTAATCAAATCAACAAGTTGTTGGCTATAACCTGAAGTGCTGCTAGATGGGCGCTGCGGGAATTGGTATGGCCATCATTCCGCCATGTAGGGGTAGGTCCACGTGGTGGGAGGCGCGAAGTTTTCCTTGATGGCGCGGCAGGAGACCCAGCGCAGGAGGTTCAGGTAGGAGCCGGCCTTGTCGTTGGTGCCGGAGGCCCGGGCGCCGCCGAAGGGCTGCTGACCCACCACGGCGCCGGTGGGCTTGTCGTTGATGTAGAAGTTGCCCGCGGCGTTGGCCAGGGCGTCGGTCAACTGGGAGATGACCAGGCGATCCCGGGCGAAGATGGCGCCGGTCAGGCTGTAGGGGCTGGCCGTGTCGCAGAGGGCCAGGGTCTCCTGGAGGGCCTTCTCCTTGTAGGGGTACACGGTGAGGACGGGCCCGAAGATCTCCTCGCAGATGGTGCGGTAGCGGGGGTTGCTGGTCTGGATGAGGGTGGGGCGGATGAACCAGCCCTTCTTCCCGTCCGCCTTGCCGCCGGCGATGATCTTGGCGTCCTTGGCCTTGCGGGCACCTTCGATGTAGCCGCTGATGGAGTTGAAGGCGCCCTTGTCGATGACGGCACCCATGAAGTTGCGGTAGTCCGCGGGGTCACCCATGGTGATGGATTCAATCTGATCCACGAGGCGGCCCTGGATGCGCTTCCACATCTTTTCGGGGACGTAGAGGCGGCTGGCGGCGCTGCACTTCTGGCCCTGGAACTCGAAGGCGCCACGGATGGCGGCGGTGATGAGGGCGTCCTCGTCCGCGGACTCGTGGGCGAAGATGAAGTCCTTGCCGCCGGTCTCGCCCACGATGCGCGGGTAGCTGCGGTAGTTGGCGATGTTCTCGCCCACGGTCTTCCACATGCCCTGGAACACGGAGGTGGAGCCGGTGAAGTGGATGCCCGCCAGATCGGGGTGGGCCAGGACCGGGTCGCCCACCTTGGCACCGGAGCCGGGGATCATGTTGATGACGCCAGCGGGCAGGCCCGCCTCTTGCAGGATCTGCAGGACGTACCAGGCGGACAGCACGGAGGAGGACGCGGGCTTCCACAGGACGGTGCAACCCATCATGGCAGGGGCCGCGGGGAGGTTGCCGGCGATGCTGGTGAAGTTGAAGGGGGTGACGGCGAAGACGAAGCCCTCCAGGGGGCGGTACTCGACGCGGTTGTAGATGCCCGGGGCGCTGATGGGCTGGTCCTGGTAGATGCGGGTGGCGTAGTAGGGGTTGAAGCGCCAGAAGTCGATGAGCTCGCAGGCGCTGTCAATCTCCGCCTGGAAGGCGTTCTTGGACTGGCCGATCATGGTGGCGGCGTTCAGCAGGTAGCGGTACTTGCCGGTCAGCAGTTCGGCGGCCTTGAGGAACACGGAGAGGCGCTGCTCGTAGGGGAGGGCGGCCCAGGCGGGGGCGGCCTCGCGGGCGGCGCGGGCGGCGGCCTCCACTTCCTTGACGCCGGCGCGGTGGTAGACGCCCAGCTTCAGGGAGTGCTTGTGGGGGCAGGCCAGGGGCGCGGTGTCGCCGGTGCGGACCTCCCGACCGCCGATGAACAGCGGAATGTCATAGCCGCCCTTGCCAACGGTGGCCAGGTCCGCTTCCAGGGCTTTGCGTTCAGGGGACCCGGGCAGATAGCCCTTGATGGGTTCGTTCACCGGGGTCGGCACGGTGCTGATGGCGTAGGACATCTTTGCCTCCAAAGGTTAGTCAGCGAAGGGAATCTAGCAGATGCGAGGGCGGGGGTGAAGCACTACGAAGGGGGGGGAAGGACGAAGGACGGGGAGCCGGCACCGTTTCGGTCTCTTGCACAAACCTGAGAGCTAGCACCGGGATGGAGCACGTCTTCGCCGGAACGGCGAAGAGGCGCTGCGTCCCGAAACCACTTTCGCACGCTATTGCTGCCCATTACCTGGCACCCAACGAAACACCACCCGCTGGTCCTTCCCCCCCCGGGGGAAGGTGGCGCGCAGCGCCGGATGAGGGGTGTCGTGGCTATCGCCAGCGCCGGGCAAGCGTGCCCACCGTCGATCCGCTTGCACAAACGACCCACGCTACCGCTGGAGCGGGCGCGCCATGGACGATGG
>CAIXZC010000364.1 GCA_903923815.1 uncultured Myxococcales bacterium | reverse complement strand
TCAGGGTCTTCCCCGGGCCTCCGGGCACGCTGGTGACCAGCTTGAACGGGCTACCCTCAGTGTCCTGCTGAACCTGGTTGAAGGGGCAGGCCGGACTTCCTGGAAAGAGAAGCGGCACTTCTTCTCCATCTCCCTTGGGTCTCTTGCCGAAGCGGTGGCGGTGGTGGATGTGGCGGCAACCAGGGGCCTCATCGAAGGCGCCCAAGCTGAACGCGCCATCGCCGCTGGTCGGAAGGTCGGCTCCATGCTGGCCGGGCTGCTCAAGGTGCAGGGGCCTTGAACGGCCCCAGGGCAGTACCTCGCAAGATGTGATCAATAGCAAGCCCCGCGGGGGAGGGTCAGGGAGAGGGTGGCAGCGCCAAACGGCCTGTGGTGGCCAGCACTGGGCTTCTAACCCTTAACTTCGGGCCCGCGTCGTCGCCAGACCCCCAGGACTGCCAGCACCAAAGCCAGCAGCAGGCCCCCACTGCCCCCACCGCCCTCACCGCTGTTGCAGCCAGAGGAGGCTTTCTTGGGGGGCTGCTCGGTGGCGGCGTCAGCGTCGTGGGTGTCTTGGGCCTTGGGCAGGTCGGTGGGGTTGAGCAGGTCGGGGTTGGGGGCGTCGGGTGCGGCCAGGTCCTGGGCGATGTCCACGGTGTCTGTGACCAAGTCCTTGGCGATGTCCACGGTGTCGCGCTTGGTCAGGTCCTGGGCGATGTCGGAGGTATCCGTGCCGGCCGTGTCGCTGTCCGCAGCAACGACATCGCTGACTGTCTCGGCAACCGCGTCCATGGCATCTGCGCCGCAGCCCGCAACCGGTACCAACTGGCACTCTTGGCCCACGCAAGCGTACTCCTTGCAGGGATCGCTGCTCCAGCCAAAACAGTAGTCTTCGCAGGGGTTCCAGGGAAGGACATGCACACACTGGAAGTTCTGGCAGTAGTCGTTGGTGTTCGGGTCTCCGTCATCCCAGGGGCCGCCCGGGCCACAGTCGGGGTGGGTTAAACAGCAGTTTTCATGGTCGTTGTCAACGAACTGGCACCGGTTGTGTTCCAGGCACAGTTCATCCGTGCAGGGGTTGCCGTCATCACACTCGGAATCGTTGTTGCAGCACAGCGGGTCCGAAACAGGGCCGTGGCGGCACGCCTTGGCGATGCACCTGTCCTGGGTGCAGACATTGCCGTCATCGCAGACTGGGTCCGGGTCTCCACTGCAGCATTTGAGATTGGCAATAGGAAGATGCCGGCAGCCACCGGTGGCCGGGTCGCAGGAGTCCTCGGTACACGCGATGCCGTCGTCACAGAACACATCCTGGCAGGGGTCACAGGAGTTGCCCTTCTTGCAGGCCAGAAAGAATGAATCAGCGCCAAGCTTCACGCAGGGGCAATCCAGGTCGCTTTTGCAGCAGCCCACCTGGCCCACCGGGGTGCCGTAGCGGCAGTAAAAAAGATTGTCGGAATGCTGGAGGCAGCCGTCCAGACTGCACGGGTTCCCATCGTCACAGATTGGATCATCCCAGAACGCGCAGGGACGCTGAACCCGCACATGGACGCAGGCTGATGCATCACAGGAATCCAGTAGGTCCCCTTGCTCAACCAGGGCGCAGCACAGCTGGTGCTGGCCATGTGGCACTTCCTTGAACACGAACGAGTTGCCCTGCATGACCAGGCCCTGCTCCAAGCCGTCCAGGTAGCCGCGGACGAACCTTCCCTCCGGCCCAGACAGAGTCCATTCGTCAATCTGGAACGAAACGGCAATGTCTGTGGAGACCGGGTCCCACTGGAAGTACGAGTAGTCACTGGCAGGGTCGGTGATGGTGATGGTCGGGCTGGCCCCAAGGGCTGGGGACATCAACACAAAGGCAAGGGCCAGCAGCAGTACCTTCATGGGCCCTCCTCCGGGGTTATGGTCAGGGTCAGCAGATGGGTGGCGGACAGGCAGCCGTCGTCCACCTCCAGAAGCACCTGGTAGGTCCCTTGCTGGTCCGGTGAGGGCGCGTGGATCTTGATGGGCAGGACCTGGCCCCGTGCCGAAATGGATGGGGTGCCAAGGCTGACGAACGCGGGGGCCTTCTGCAGGTGGAACGACAGGGTATCCTGGTCCGGGTCCGTGGCCTGAAGCCTGAGGGTGGTTGGCTTATGGGGGGCCACCGTGAGGGCGCTGCGGGATTCCAAGAAGCGCGGCGGGTGCCCTGGGCAGACGCGGAGGTTGTCGAGGTCCAGGCTGGCCAGACCGTGGGGCTTGCCGCCCACCACGTGGAAGGCCAGGGGCATATTGGAAGGTTGGCCGACCAGGGGCAGGGTGACGTAGCGAGGCAGGGCCGGCAACTCATCGCCGGGAGTCAGGGTCTCCTGCCAGAATTGGCGGAAGATGGTCCGGGGCAAGGGAGGCGGGACCCAGTCGCGGTCCACTACACGAACCAGGGCCAAGCTGAAAGAAGCCTTGCCGGGGTCTTGGACCCAGGTTACGGACAGATCGAACTGCACGGTCAGGAATTGGAGGTCCTTGACCTTCAGCGTCGGCAGGGCCAGGGCCGTATCGAAGGGGGCCTCCTGGGGCTGACCCGCAAAGCGCAGGTGACGGTCCGGGCCGAGGGGGCCCTCGGTGGAACAACTCCAGCGCTGGCCCGCAGGCGCGCCAAGGTCAATCTTGCGCCAACCCTCTGCGGGGAAATCCGGGCAGGCCTTGAAGTCCTCGGTGAATGGCAGGTCCAGCAGGCACGGAGAGGCGGGAATCGCAGTGCAAAGCTGGTCTATGCAGCGAGGGGGCGCGCAGCGGTTTCCGGTGTCCTGGCAGCTGGCGTCATTGAAGCAGCACAAGGGTGGGACATGGCACCAAGCGTCCGAAAACCGTGGGGGCAGGTGGAGGCAGCCTCCGTAGGTACAGAGGTCACAGGTGCAGATGTCATCGTCCGGGCAATCATAATCTGACTGGCAATCGAATCGGTAGTCGGGCGAAGGATCGCACATAAAGTCGACGCACGTGTCAATGGTGAGAATGTTGCCGTCGTCACATTCCAGAGCGTTGGTGCAGCAGTCTGGCGAAGGACTCACTTCAACGCTGCAGGTCCCTGACGGATCGGAGGGCTGGGCCCTCTGGCAGGTGTCGATGCTGCACGAGTTGCCGTCCTGGCAGTCGTCGTCGCTGACGCAGCAGCCCTGCTGCCAGACCCGGCGGCACGTGTTGACCACACAGGCCTCGGTGGTGCAGGGGTTGCCGTCGTCGCACTCGGCGCTGTTGAAGCAGCAGTCCTCCACGGGGGTGAAGACGCAGCGATTGGTGGAATAGTCGCAGCGGTCGGCGGTGCAGAGGTCGTCGTCGGTCATGGCCGGTTGGGCGCAATCGAGATCCCTCCTGCAGCAGCCTTCAACGGCAACATGGGAACAGCGGCTACTAAGGTCATCACAGGTGTCAACGGTGCAGGGGTTGTAGTCGTTGCAGTCATACCAGGGGATGCCGCATTCCGGGTGCTCATAAGCATTTATGCAGCGATGCCCAACGCATGCGTCAATTGTGAAAGGGTCCCCGTCATCACACTCAGCATCCGCAAAGCAGCACTTCGGGTACTGTCCCGGCACCAGGGAAACCACGCAACTGTGCGCGTCCAGATCGCAGTAGGACTCGGTGCAGGTGTTGCCGTCATCGCACCCTGAGTCGTTCACGCAGCAGTTCTTGAGGTCCCAGTTGGGGGCGTAGCGGCAGACATGGTTGACGCAGGTCTCCAGGTTGCAGGGGTAGCCATCATCGCACTGCTGGTCATTCCAGCAGCAGCCCACAATGGGGTTCCAGGTGCAAGCGCGCGAGCAGTCGGGCTCTCCCTCCGGGCAGACGCAGGCGCCACCTGGGTTCAGGCCCCAGGGGCAGTCACATTGGTCCTTGGTGCAGGGGTTGCCGTCGCCGCAGTCCAGGTCGTTGCGGCAGCAGCCGACAATCAAGGACTGGACGCAGTGGTGGTCCACGCAGTCGGCTTTGGTGCAGTTGGCAGGGTCGTCCGGACCGCACTCCTGGCGCCCGGCGCAGCAGTCCAGGATGGGCTGGTTCTGGCACTGGCCTTCCACGCACAGGTCAGCGGTGCAGGGGTCCTGGTCATCGCAGATGGGGTCGTTGGGCGCAGAACAAAGCCCCGGGGCCTGCCGCAGGGTGGGGGGCGCAGCCTGGACTGGCTGGGAGCTGTCAGGGCCGGCCCCGCCGTTGAAGCTCTGACCACAGGCCCCCAGGAACCAAAGGCCAAGGACCAGCAGCACGGGCAGTACCTTGTTGGCAAGCATGGGACCTCCGATGATTCCGGGGCTTCGACTGGGTGATTTTCGGCCACCGGAGGGGCCAAGTCAACGGGATCGTTGGAGGTCCAGCCCCCCACTCCACCAGCAGGGCCAGGCCGGGACCCTACTCATCCAGACCTGCATTCTGGACCGCCTGCTCCATCATCAGCACCTCCTCGTCAGTCAGAACCTTGAAGTGGGAGGCGCGCTTGGATGCTGACAGCCGGCCTTGGTTCTGGAGGCAGAGTCGGACGAAGAGATCCAGATCCCTGTCCGGGAGATCGACGATCTCACGAACCGAAGATCGAGCCCGTTCAAAGGTCTCCAGGAACTGCAACTCATCGAGGAGGTCTTCCTTGATGGTCGCGTCGAGGAACCTGAACAGTGCCTCTGTCTGGACCGTCAAATCAGGGAAGGAATACCAGACCGCTGGGTCGCCCTTGACGCTCAGTTGTCCCCGGTCGTCCGCTTCGTAGTCCAGCACCTCAAGCAGCGGTCTGGAAAAAGCCCCCAGGGCCGCATCGTAGTCCTTTGGGCGCTTTACCATGATCGCGGAGACCGGAAAGATCAGACCCTCCGGGGTGACGCCGCGCCGCGCCAGGATGTTATGCACCAGGAAACGGTGGATTCTCCCGTTGCCGTCCCTGAAAGGGTGGAGGAAGACGAAAGCAAACGAGATGGAGGCAGCATGGACCACTGGGTGCAGGCCGCCCTTTTCCATCCTGAGGTGGGCGGTGACGAGGCCGTTCATCAGGCCAGTGAGAAGTTGAGGAGCGGGGGGCACAAAATGGATGCGCTCCTGTGTGGGGGAGATGGTTTCCCCCACATAGTTTTGGACCACACGATAGCCTTTTTCCGCGAAGCGCTCTTCCACAATCAGATTCTGCAACTCCACCAGCCGTTCATGTTCGACGAAATCCTGGCGGCTGGCCAACTGAAGGCACTTGACGAAGCGCAGCAGGCGTTTGCGGTCAGGCTCTACCCGTTCAATGGCGAAGGAAGACCTGGTCTCCTTGGTGAACAGGTAGTACATGGCCTTTTCCAGCATCTGGCCGGGATACCGTTTGACGATGTGCGCAACCATGTCTGCAAAATCAATATTTGCAAGGTTCATCAGCGCAGGAGTTCGTCTGACCAGGGGACAGAAGTCGGCAGACCCCGGAAGGTTGTCTATCACGCAATGGCGTCTCGAATGTCGCCCCTGCGAAAGAACGAAGTAGTCGGTCGAGGGAATGGCCTCCACATATTTGAGGTGGCCAAGGTCTTCCAGCGGCAGGCGCCTGCCGGCAAGAAGTTCGTAGAAAAACCACAGGCGCCTGGCGTATTTGCCAGTGGGTTTGTGCTTGATATAGGCGACCAGGTCTGCGGGCTTCATGGCCTCAAAGATCAGTCGGAGCAACGCCAGGTTGACACCGTCGTATTTCAGCGCGAACTCAAGGTGCTCGCCGACGCTGTCCCCCGGCCAGTAGGACGGCAGGTAGACCTCTTGGGTGAGTCCCTCAAGGGTTTCCCTGCTTCGGCCTCCCTGGCTGGCGACGGCAGACCGATGCCAATGAGGCATGGTCTTCAGACCGAAACGCTCCACGAGAGCCGCATACCCTGCCGGCCTCAGGTTTGCCGAGGAAATCATCGCCATGGGCCATCACCCGAAAAAAATCATCGCACGGCCAAAAATATGCGCGCTATTGGCGACTGGTCAACAA
Source organism: uncultured Myxococcales bacterium (assembly GCA_903923815.1). Taxonomy (GTDB): domain Bacteria; phylum Myxococcota_A; class UBA9042; order CAIXZC01; family CAIXZC01; genus CAIXZC01. Next base: position 297 of record CAIXZC010000364.1, on the reverse strand, counting down.
AAACAATTGCACAGTACAAGACCCACCGGCAGTTCTGAAGACACGACGGTGGAGGTGACCGGCAGCAGGCCTTGACGGCGGAAGCTCACTCCACCAGCAGTGCCAGCCCGCCTTCGGCGGTCTCCCGGTAGATGGCGGGCAGGTCGTGGCCGGTGCGCTTCATGGCCTCCACGATTGAGTCGAAGGGGATGCGGTGGCGGCCGTCGCCGATGATGGCGAAGGTGGCGCAGTCCAGGGCCCGGGCGGCGGCGAAGGCGTTTCTTTCTATGCAGGGGATCTGGACCAGGCCCATGACGG
>CAIXZC010000363.1 GCA_903923815.1 uncultured Myxococcales bacterium | reverse complement strand
TGCCCAGGATGGGGTTGTCGCCCATGCTGACCATCAGGTCCATGAACCAGGGGCTTCCCTTCAAGGGCGCGGTGGCACCGGACATCACAGCCATGCCGTAGAAGATCATGCCGAAGCCGGCAATGACGTTGCCGTACCAGCGCATGGTAAAGCGCCTGGCCACCTGGGAAATGATGAAGCCGCCAAACACCAGTGCCAGCGCGTAGTCCGCCACCTTGAAGGAGATGAGCTGGACGGTGAAGGTGGTGCCGATGTCAGCGCCAAGGATGACGGGCACCGTTCGGGCAAAGGACATCATGCCCGCAGAGGTCAGGCCCACCAGGATGACCGTGGTGGCGCTGGAGCTCTGCAGCAGAAAGGTGACCACAGCACCCAAGCCAAGCCCCGAGAAGCGGTTCTTGGTCATGTTGCCCAGGGCGTGGCGAAGCTTGTTCCCCGCCGCCTGCTGCAGCCCATCCCGGGCCAGAATCATGCCCCAAAGAAAGAACGCCAGACCGCCCAACAACTGGATTAGGTTGATCAGAGTCATGCCCGCCCCCGCCTTTCTGTGTCCGCGGATTTATAGCAGAACCCGCGGCGAATTCGGGGCATCATATGCCCGAGTCGACGAAGCGCAAGATTAATTGACGGAGCAGTCTTCTTTGTTTCCAGGCAGTTTGAAGTCCTGGGCACACCTGATACAATGGGCCGTCTTTTTTTGGAGGTGCAAGATGAAAAGCCTTTTCCTCTCCAGCGTGTTTGCATTGGTGCTTCTGTCAGGCAACGCCTTTGCCCAGGAGGGCTGCGTCGCCAATGACGACTGCCCCCAGTCCTTTGAATGCACCCAGGTGGAGCTGCCCTGCGGCGATCCCACCGAACCCTGGGAAGGCTGCGCCTGCAAGGACGGTGACGACGCCTGCTGGTGTCCCAGCGCCGACGTGGTCAGCGATCTTGGTGCCGAGGACCCCTGCGTCCCCGAGCTGTTCGGCGTGTGCACCTTCGCCCCCACCGAGTGCGAGGACAGCCTGGACTGCGCCGCGGGCTTCGAGTGCCGCGAGCAGGAATACTGCTACGGTGGCGGCTGCCAGTGCGCCGGCGGCGGTGGCACCTCGGAGGGCTGCGCCTGCCCGGTCTGCGATGAAGACGCCGGCGACCCCTGCCCCCCCTGCGAGTGCGACGTCTATGAATATGAATGGAACGACGACGCCTGCTCCTGCGAGGACGAGCAGTGCGAGACCCTGGGCGCCGTCTGCGTTCCCGCCGAGGTCCCCCTGCCTGGAGAACGGCGACTGCCTGGACGGCTTCGAGTGTGCCGTGTTCGGTGGTGGCCGCCCCATGGACGACGAACCCTGCATGAACTCCTGCACCTGCGAGCCCGTGGCTGACGGCGACCCGGACGCCCAGAACTGCTGGTGCGAAGAGGTCTGCGACCGCGGCGGCGACGAGATCCTTGACCGGCCCCCCCAGGAGGGCGTCTGCCTCCCCGAAGGCTGGGTTGAGGAGTTCAAATCCGTGGACGACGGCATCTACTACGAGGGCAACGACGAGCAGGCCGGCACGGGCGACCCCAGGGACGAGGACACCTACGCCGGCGGTGACGTGGCCACGGTAGGCGACACCGCGCCCACCGGCGAGGCAGACAACACCAGCACCAAGAAGAGCTCCACTTCCTGCGCCGTGGGCAACGGTCCTTCCACCTCCGGGGCAGCGCTGCTGGCCCTGCTGATGCTGGGCCTGGCGGTCCTGCGCCGCCGTCACCCCCAGCTCTGATCCACCCCCACCTTCCCCCAACCCAGAGGAATCCCCATGTGGTTGCCTGAAAAAGCCGAGGCTCTGGCCTTCCTGCATGCTCATCTTTCCACTCCCAACCTGCGCCTGCACTCTCTGGCCTCCGGGGCCATCATGCGGGCCCTGGCGCCGCGCCTGGGGGGTGACCCCAACCTGTGGGAACTGGCGGCCCTGTTCCACGACATCGACCTGGACCTGGTGGCGGGCAACATGACCCAGCACGCCCGGGTTGGGGCCCGGCTGTTGGAGGAAAAGGGCTTCCCGCCGGAGGGGGTCCGGGCCATCCTGGCCCACAACGGCGAGCACACCGGCATCCACCCCACCAGCACCCTGGAGATCGCCCTGCTGGCCTCCGAGCAGGTCACCGGCCTCATCACCGCGGTGGCCCTGGTGAAGGGTCGCTCTCTGGCGGCGGTGGAGCCCGCCTCCGTGAAGAAGCGCATGAAGGAGCTTCGCTTCGCCGCCGGCGTGAACCGGCAGCACGTACAGGACATCGAGAAGACGGGCCTGCCCTTCGACGAGTTCCTGGCCACGGCCGTGACAGCCATGCAGGCCATCGCCCCCGACCTGGGCCTGTGAGGTAGACCATGGCGCTGCGCAAATGGGACATGCTGGACCGGGCCTTCGCGGATTACCTTGCGGGCCACACCGACGCCATGGTGAAGGTGCACTGGGATAGCGGGGACAGCCAGGACATGGAGGTGGGCCACTTCTTCCGCAGCTTCGCCCAGATGCCGGCGCTGGAGAAAAAGGCCCTGGGCTTTTGCCAGGGACGGGTGCTGGACGTGGGCGCGGGCACCGGGATTCACGCCGCAGTGCTGCAGAAGCGCGGCCATCAAGTGGTCGCCGTGGAGCCCATGCCAGCCGCCTGCGAGGCCATGCGCCGCCGGGGACTGACGGAGGTCATTGAGGGCTCGTTCTTTGATCTGCCGCCCACGGGCGACTTCGACACCCTGCTGTTCATGATGAATGGCCTGGGCATGACTGGGCTGCTGTCCCGCCTGGATGCCATGTTCACACAGTGCCGCCACCTGCTGAAGCCCGATGGGATCATCGTGGGGGACTCCACCGACATCTTCGTGTCCCTTGATCTGGACCGCGAGCAGGACTACGCCCGCTACCCCGGGGAGCTGACCTTCGAAGTCGAGTATCTGGGCCAGCGTGGCAAGCGCGAGCCCTGGCTGTTCGTGGACTTCGGCACCCTGTCCGACATCGCCCGCCGCAACGGCTTCAAGGCCAGCATGCGGGAATACGGCAACTCGGGAAACTACCTGGCCCTGCTGCGTCGCCTGTCCTGAAAGGGCCTTTGACATTGCCCCCCGGCGGGGTAGCATGACCCTCACGTCTTTTGGGAAAGGAAGCCCGTCATGAAGAGTCCCCTTCGCCTTGCCCTGTTGTCCTTCTGTCTGCTGCTGCCGCTTCAAGCCTTCGCTGCCGAGGAGATGCCCGCCGGCTACCACCAGCATGACGGCTTCTTCATCCGCTGGAATTATGGCCTCGTGGCCACCAGCTCGACGGAGAATCCTGGGGGCGGGGAGATCACCATCTCAGGCAACGGCGGCAGCGCCGAGTTGGCCATCGGCGGCACCATCATGAAGGACTTGATCCTCCATTTCGATTTCCTCTTCACCGGCGTCAGTGAGCCCCAGTTTGAGGGCCCCGGGGGCAAGTTCACGGCCGACGACGCCACGCTGGGTCAGATCCTCATGGGCGGCGGTCTTACCCGTTACTGGATGCCCTACAACATCTACGCCACCGTTGCTGCCGGCATGGGCGGCGTCATCCTGGTGCCCGAAACCGGCCCCTCCGGCGACACGGAGCGTGGGCTGGCCCTCAGCTTCAAGGTGGGCAAGGAATGGTGGGTCTCCGACAACTGGGGCCTGGGCCTGGCCCTGCAGTACACGAACATCAGCGTCAAGGACCACGACCTTCTGGGCACCAACGACATGAGCAGCAACGCCTTCGGGCTTTCGCTCTCCGCCACCTACAACTGATCCGGCCGACGCCCCCTCCCCTCGCCCCCCCAGCCCCCTCAACCCGCCTTTGACTTTGCCTCCCGTTGGAGTACATTCCGCGCATTGACATCACCGGAGGTGAGTTTTCATGAAGATTTTGACTGTGGTTTCCGGGTTCCTCGCGTTCATGCTTGCTGCTGCTCCCATGGCCTCGGCCAAGGACAATGGCTATCACACCCATGACGGGTTCATGCTGCGCCTCAGCGCGGGCTTGGGCGGCGCCAGCGCCACCGAGAAGGGCACCTCCATGGGCGACGTCACCGTCTCCGGTGGGGGCATGGTGCAGAGCTTCGCCATCGGCGCCGCCGTCGCCGAGAACCTGATCCTCAACGCGGATATCTTCGGCGTCCAGTTCTCCGACCCCGACGTCGAGGTTGGCGGCAGCACCAGCACCGCCAGCAACACCACCTGGACCTACGGCGCCATGGGCCCCGGGCTGACCTACTACGTCATGCCCATGAACCTCTACATCGCTGGCTCCGTGGGCTTCGCCGTGGCGCAGATGAAGGACGATGATGCGGACGACACGCTCAGCTCCGACGGGGGCTGGGGCATGAACCTCATGGTCGGCAAGGAGTGGTGGGTCTCCACCAACTGGGGCCTGGGCGTCGCCGGCCAGATCATGTACATGAGCATCAAGGACAAGGAAATCATGGAGAAGGAGAACATGACCTTCGCCTCCTTCGGCGTGCTGTTCACCGCGACCTACAACTGAGTCAGCTAGCCACCCCAACACCCCAACACACCAACACCCCAACACCGTTCGCATACGAAACTGTTTTCGGGACGCAGCGCCTCCTCGCCGATGCGGCGAAGATGTGCTCCATCCCGGTGCCAGGTGAAGCGTTGGTGGTGGCAACGTATCCAAGCCGCGCGCGCAGCAAGCGGATCCGGCCGGTGGAACCGCTTACTTCGTGCGCGGCCAGGTTTGGCTGGCTGTCTAGCTGTTCTTCAAGGCGCTGACCAGCGCGGCGATGTCGTCGGCGGTGGTCAATTCGGTGGCGGTCAGCAGCAGCTGCTGCTTCAGCTCGGGGTAGTAGCGGGACACGGGGATGCCGGCGGCGATCTTCTGGTCCGCCAGGCGCTGGACCAGGGCCTCGGCCTCGCCGGGCAGGGTCACCACGAACTCGTTGAAGAAGGGGCTGTCGCCGTGGGTGGCCTTGATGCCGGGCACCTTCAGCACCTCGCTGCGCAGGTAGCTGGCGTTGGCGTGGTTCGCCGCCGCCACCTTGCCCAGCCCCTGGGGCCCCATGAGGGTCATGTAGATGGCCGCCATGAGGGCACACAGGCCCTGGTTGGTGCAGATGTTCGACGTGGCCTTCTCGCGGCGGATGTGCTGCTCGCGCGTCGCCAGGGTGATGCAGAAGCCGCGGGTGCCGTGACGGTCCACGGTCTCGCCCACCAAGCGCCCAGGGATGTTGCGCACCAGGTCCTTGCGACAGTTCATGATGCCCAGCCCGGGGCCGCCGTAGCTGACGCTGATGCCCAGGGACTGCCCCTCACCCACCACGATGTCCGCGCCCTGCCGCCCCGGGGGTTCCAGCAGGCCGAAGGCCAGCGCCTCGGTGAAGGTCGCCACAGAGAGGGCGCCGCGCTCGGAGGCCAGCTTGCACAGGGCAGGCACGTCCTCCACCACGCCGAAGAAGTTGGGGGACTGGAAAGCCAGGGCCGCCGTTTCGTCGTCCAGGGCCTTGTCCAAAGCCACGGGATCCACGCGCCCGTCGGGGCCCGCGGGAACCGTCACCAGGCACAGGCCGCAGTCCAGAATGTAGGTCCGCAGCACCTCAAGGTACTCGGGGTGGATGGCCCCGGCGGCCACCATCTTGCGGCGCTTGCCCTTGGCCGAACGCACCGCCATGAACCAGGCCTCGGTGAAGGCCGTGGAGCCGTCGTAGAGGGAGGCATTGGACACCTCCGTCCCCAACAGGCGGCAGATCATGCTCTGGTATTCAAACATGGCCTGCAGGGTCCCCTGGGCCAGCTCGGGCTGGTAGGGCGTGTAGGCCGTATAGAACTCGGTGCGGTGGATCAGCTCATTGATGGCGCTGGGGATGTAGTGCCGGTAGGCGCCGCCACCCGTGAAGGCGCGCACGTCCGAGCCGGCGTTCTTCGCCGCCAGGTCCGTCAGGTGCGCCAGCAGCGCGCGCTCATCCAGCGCTGGGGGAAGGTCCAGCGGGGTCTTGATGCGCAGGCGCTCGGGGATGCTTTCGAAGAGGGCGTCTTCGCTGGTCACCCCGATGGTGTCCAGCATTTCGCGCACGTCCTCGCCCGTGTGGGGGATGTAACGCATGGCTTACTCCTTGGCTGGAGCTACTCGGCGTCTTCCAGCTCCGTGAGGTACTGCTGGTACTCCTCGGCGTCCATCAACTCTTCCAGCTCGGAGGGCTCGTCGCATTCGACCTTGATGAGCCAGCCCTCGTCGTAGGGATCGGTGTTGATGACCTCGGGGGTGTCGCTGAGCGCGTCGTTCACCTCGACGACCTTGCCGGTCACCGGCGAGAAGACCTCTTCCACGCCCTTGTGGTGTTCGATCTCGGCAAAGACCTTGCCCTTCTCGACTTCATCTTCCTCTTCGGGGAGCTCCACGAAGGTGATGTCGCCGATCTTCTCCTGGGCGTAATCAGAGATGCCCACGTAGACCACGCCCTCTTCCTCGTCCCAGCGTGCCCACTCGTGATCCTTGGTGTAACGCAGATACTTGGGAACCACCATCTTGTCTCCTCCCTCTTCCTTTCTGCTGGGGACCATCCCTGCCCCTGCCAGCCTTATTCTCCCGCTTCTTCGCCCCCCCGGCGATAGAACGGTGTCTTCACAACTTGGGCCGCCTTGCGCTTGCCCCGAATGTCAATCTCGACCTTCGTACCGCGTTTGTAGTACGGACTGTCGAGATATGCCAGCCCGACCACTTTGTCAACTTTGGGGCAGCGGTTCCCGGAGGTGACGACCCCCACCCGCTGGTCACCCACGAAGATCTCGCACTCGTGCCGCGGGATGCCGCCGTCGACCATTTCGAAGCCCACCAGTTTCTTGGGCGGGTTCTTCCGGTCAATGGCCACAATGGCGTCCCGGCCGATGAACTCCTTGTCCCAGTGGATGGTCCAGTTGAGGCCGGCCTCCACGGGGTTGGTCTTGTCGTCAATGTCCTGCCCATACAGGCACAGCTTGGACTCCAGGCGCAGGGTGTCGCGGGAGGACAGCCCCGCCGCGATCAGCCCCAGGTCCCCGCCCAGTTCGAACAGGCGGCGCCAGATGGACGCCGTCACGCTCAGGGGGCAGTAGATCTCGTAGCCGAACTCGCCGGTGTAGCCGGTGGTGGACACCAGGTAGTGCCCCTCGGGGGCGGTCCACTCGGTGAAGCGGAACAGCTCGGGCAGGGCGTCGGCCACCTTGGGCAGGTAGCGCTGCATCAGCTCCTTCGCCCGGGGACCCTGGACGGCAATCTGGCCGTAGCGGTCGGACAGGTTGGTGAACTTCGTGCCCGTGTTGTCCGACTTCACCATGTGGTTGAAATCTTTTTCGGACGTGGCGGCGTTCACGCAGATGAAGATCTTCTCGCCGTTGACGCGATAAACGATCAGGTCATCCACGATGCCGCCGCTGGGGTGCAGCATGGGGCAGTAAAGCGCGGTGCCGTCGGTGAGGCCCGCCACGTTCCCCGTCACCAGCCGGTCCACGGCCGCGATGGCCTTGGGCCCTTCCACAAGGATCTGCCCCATGTGGCACACGTCGAACAGCCCAACGCTGCTGCGAACGGCCAGATGCTCTTCCCTCGCCGAGGTGTACCAGAGCGGCATCTCCCAGCCGAAAAACGGGGCCATGTGCCCGTGAAGCTTGAGGTGCTCTTCGTACAGAGGCGTTCTTCTGGTGGCTTCCATTCCGTTCTACCCCTTCAAGTCAGGTCAGGCGGATTTTTCCTATAGAACGCCTTTGTTGATGGGTCAAGGGTTTTCCCATGCTTCGTTTCTTGACTGCCCAGCGGCGCCGGTCCATTATTCGGGCGTGCATCTATGGTCCAGGTGATTCCCTTTCGCAGTCAGGAGGGTCTGCACGATGAAGACAAGCCTTACCGTCATGGCGGGTTTGCTGTTTCTGCTGGTCGGCCAGGTTCCGGCCTTTGCCCAGTCTCGGGCGAACGTGAACGAGCGGGTCTCCGCCATCGAAGAAGAGCTGAATCTTCTTCGTGACGTTGCTGGCGAGGCGGCCACCTCCGCGTCTGGCGTGGACAAGAAGCTGGCCTCCATCCAGAAAAGCATCGCCGATGCCCAGGCTGCCGTGCGCCGCATTGAGGATCTGGAGGCGGCCAATCGCCGCAACACCGAGGTCCTCAAGGTCCTCTATGCCCAGTCCCAGAAGTTGACGGCCATGGAAAAAGAAGTGGCCGAACTGGCGGGTCGCGCGGGCAAGAAGAAGCTTGAATTCAGCGGGCAGTTGCGGGTGCGCCCCTACTTCCTGCTGAACTCCCGGGACCTGAACAACAGCATCGACTCGGACGACCTGTTCAATATTGATCAGCGCGTCCGCCTTGGTGTGTCGGCCCTGGCCACGGACTACGCCACCATCAACGTCACCTTGCAGGACGCCCGGCTCTACGGCGCCCAGGGTCGCAGCGCGGATGGCTCCACCGCCGCCTTTGTGCACGAGGCCTACGCCTCCTTCACCCCCAACAGCCAGATTGATCTGCGCGTGGGCCGCCAGGAGTGGAACTTCGGCGCCGGCCGCATCATCGGCAACAACGATTGGGAAAGCGCCGCCCGCTCCTTCGACGGCCTGGACTTCCGCTTCACCCAGCCCGACATCGGCAGCGCGGACCTGCTGTTCGCCATCATCTCCGAGCGCCAGCAGCAGGGCGGCGACAACCGCTACTTCGGCGGCCTCTACGCCACCGGCACCCTTTGGGCGCCCTTCCTTGTGGACGTTTTCGCCCTCTACAATCATGATCCCCTGCCCGGTGCCGACAACAGCTTCGGCGTCCTGGGTCTGCGCGCCCACGGCCAGGTGCCCAGCCTGACCGCCGTCTTCTACGACGCCGAGCTTGCCTGGCAGCTTGGCCGCGCCGCCGAGGGCAACCCCAACACCGGCAACGCCCGCGAGAACGATCACTACGCCGCCTACTACCATCTGGAACTGGGCTACGTTGAGAACAGCCTCGGGGCCAAGCCCTGGGCCTCCATGTTCCTGGACTGGGCCTCCGCCGATCAGAACCGCGACCCCAGCGCCCCCGACAACGTGGAAAGCAGCGGCTGGATCGCCCTCTTCCCCACCCGTCACGCCTACCTGGGCGCCATGGACCTCTTCGAGATGGGCAACATCCGCGATCTCGGCTTCAAGGCCGGCGCCAACCCCACCACGCCCCTCAAGGTGGAGGCCTCCTTCCACTACCTGACCCTGGTGTCCAAGTACGACCTCATCCCCGGCCCCGCCATGCCGGTGGACGCCGCCCGCCTCCCCGGCGCCGACGACTACCTTGGCACAGAGCTGGACTTCAGCGGCTCCTGGGACTTCAGCGAGAACTTCCAGTTGGCCGCGGGTTGGTCCATCTTCCTTCCCGGCGGCGCCGTGGAGGACCAGATCTGGACCGACGTGACCCGCCTCGTGACCGCCCCCGACGGCAGCAAACGCGCCAGCTCCGTGCGGTACTTCGGCGGCGACCCGGCCCAATATCTGTGGCTTCAGGCCGACCTTCGCTTCTAGACCTCCTACCTCAGGAGCCACTTCATGAAAGTAGCCCACAGCGCGCTCAGCGATCAGGGTCTGGTTCGCAAGAACAACGAGGACTCCTTCGTCTGTGACGACGACCTCCAGCTTTACATCGTCGCCGACGGTATGGGGGGGCACGCGGGGGGCGAGGTGGCTTCGGCCATGGCCTGCAGCGAGGTCACGGACGCCATCTTGCGCAACCGCGAGTTGCTGGACGAGTACCAGGCCGGCACCGGGGACACCAACGACCGGGACATCCGGATGCTGCTGTCCGTGGCGGTCCAGCGGGCCTCCACTGCCATCCGCGAAAAGGGCGAGGCCCAACCCGAGCTTCGAGGCATGGGCACCACCATAGAGGTCGCCCTGTTCATCAAGAGCCGTGCCTTCGTGGCGCACGTGGGCGACAGCCGCGTGTACCTGATCCGCAACGGCGAGATGCACCAGATCACGCGGGACCACTCGCTGGCCAACCAGCTCAAGGACCTGGGGCGCATCCAAAACGAAGACGAGATCAAGCCCCGTTTCCGCAACGCGGTGACCCGGGCCTTGGGCTTCTACGAAAGCGTGGAAGTGGACGTGCTGGACATGGACCTGTTCCCCGGAGACCGGTTCCTCATGTGCAGCGATGGCCTCCACGGGTTCGTGGGGCAAGAAGAGATCCTGCGCTGTTCTGCCAAGAACCAGCGGGAACTGGCCGTTCAGCACCTGGTTCGGCAGGCCAACTCCAAGGGCGGCAAGGACAACATCACCGTGGTCATCGTGGAGGTCGCTGACATCCCCGAAGAGCACGGGCGGCGCGTGGCCGAGCGCCTGGACGTGCTGCGCAACCTGGTGCTGTTCCGGCGCCTTGACTACGAGGAACTGCTGCGCATCAACAACGTGATTCAAGAGGTCTCCTTCCGCGAGGGGGCCCCCATCTTCGCCGAGGGACAAGGCGGCGAGGAAATGTTCATAATTCTGGCTGGTTCCGTGTGCATACGTCGAGGTGACGTTGAGATTGCCAGACTGGGCAAGGGGACGCACTTTGGCGAGATGGCCATGGTGGACCGGCAGGAGCGCTCGGCAGATGCGGTGGCCCTGGAAGAGACCATCTGCCTTAGTCTGGCCCGCAAGGACTTCTACGAACTGGTCCAGAACCACTCGATCACTGGCGTCAAGCTGCTGTGGAATTTGTCCCGGGTGCTGGCCCTGCGCCTGCGCACCACCACGGCGGAGCTTGAGGGCCTGAAGAACGCCTACAAGAAGTCCATCGAAGCGGAGATGGCCGACCCCGCGGCGGACCCCTTCGAGGACACCTTCCAGGACCGCGCGGTCGAATAAAGGAAAAACCCATGTCCAGGAAATGCCTGCTGCTGGTAGTGCTTTGTCTGTCGGTCGCCGCCCTCCCCTCCTGCGAGAAGAAGCGGCGGGTGCTGGCGGCGCAGGCCCCCGGGGAGCTGCGAGGGGGCAAGCTGGTGTTTGAAGAGGACTTCCAGGGCGGGCTGGACCGCTGGGAGACCAAAAGCAAGCAGTGGCGCGTGGAGGACGGGCGGCTGTTCACCGGGGACGGCCCCTGCGAGAACGAGGGTCTGTGGTTGAAGGGCGTGGACCTGCCCGCGGCCGTGCGCATTGAGTTCGAGGCCCAATCGGTGAAGGGCAACAACCCGGTCTTCGAGGGCGACCTGAAGTTCGAGTTCGGCGGGACGGAGCGCCAGCACCTGTCGGGCTACATCATGATCTTCGGGGGCTGGAAGAACAGCCTGAACACCATCGCCCGCCAGGAAGAGCACACCGCCCGGCTGGTGGTGGACCGGGAGACCAAGGTCGAGGAAGGCCGCACCTACAAGTACGCCGTGGTCCGCAAGGGCGGCCGCATCTCCTGGTTCCTGGACGGCAAGCCCTTCCTGACAGCGCAGGACAAGCAGCCCCTGAACGGCCCCGTCTTCGGCTTCAACAACTGGAACAGCCGCTTCTACGTGGACAACCTGAAGATCTTCAAGCTCTAGCCCGCCGCCTACCAATACTGGTCGAAACCTGGCCGCGAACGTAGTGAGCGGATCCGGCCCCAGTTTGCCGAAACCTAGCCGCGAACGCAGTGAGCGGATCCGGCCGTAGTTTGCCGAAACCTAGCCGCGAACGTAGTGAGCGGATC
>CAIXZC010000362.1 GCA_903923815.1 uncultured Myxococcales bacterium | reverse complement strand
GGACAGGCAAGGGCGGGCCTCATTCCAATCAAACCCAAACACGATCCAAACCAAGGCCCAATCAATTGACGTCCCAGGCCGGATCGCGCTGGCGCCTCCGTCCCTGCTTCCCAAAAAAACATTCAAACCCTATCGGGGCCCAAAAACGTCGACCAAGGGTCGGTGCTAGTGACGACCCATACTCCGGCGACCAGTTCAGGATTGCCGGGGGCTCTTTTACGGGTCCAACAGGGGGGAAACCATGCAGTTCGACACAGGGAATACCGGGTTCATGTTGCTGGCCACCAGCCTGGTCATGCTGATGACGCCAGGCCTGGCCTTCTTCTACGGGGGCTTGGTGGGGCGCCGGAACGTGCTGACCATCATGATTCAAAGCTACGTCTCCATGGGCGTCACCACGGTGCTGTGGGTGGCGGTGGGCTACTCCATGTGCTTTGGCCCCGACGTGTGGGGCATCATTGGGAACCTGGACCACGCATTCCTGATGGGCCTTTCGGTGGACCAGGCCCTGTCCATCAACAACAACATCCCCGTGCTGGTCTTCGTGGCGTATCAGATGATGTTCGCCATCATCACCCCCGCCCTCATCACCGGCGCCTTCGCCAACCGCGTCTCCTTCAAGGCCTACCTGATCTTCCTGGTGGCCTGGCTGCTGCTGGTCTACTTCCCCTTCGCCCACATGGTCTGGGGCGGCGGCATTCTGCAGCAGTGGGGCGTCCTGGACTTCGCCGGTGGCATCGTGGTGCACGCCATCGCGGGTATGGCGGCCCTGGCCTCCGTGTTCTTCGTGGGCAAGCGCAAGGTGGCTGACTCCGTGCCCCACAGCATCCCCCTGGTGGCCCTGGGCACCGGCCTGCTGTGGTTCGGCTGGTATGGCTTCAACGCCGGCAGCGAGCTGCGCGTCGACAGCGTCACCGCCCTGGCCTTCCTGAACACCGACGTGGCAGCCTCCTTCGCCGCCACCGTCTGGCTGATCATCGACTGGCACAAGACCCGCAAGCCCAAGTTCGTGGGGCTGCTGACCGGCGCCGTCGCGGGCCTGGCCACCATCACCCCCGCCGCCGGCTTCGTCACCACCCAGTCCGCCATGATCATCGGCATCATCGCCGGCCTGGTGTGCTACTACGCCGTGGCCCTCAAGAACCGTCTGGGCTGGGATGACGCGCTGGACGTCTGGGGCGTGCACGGCGTGGGCGGCATCCTGGGTGTCATCGCCCTGGGCGTGTTCGGCACCGTCGCCGTGAACACCTCCGGCGCCAACGGGCTGCTGTACGGCGGCACCAGCTTCTTCTTCAAGCAGGTCGTGGCCGTGGTGGGCGCCTCCATCTACGCCTTCCTGTTCTCCTACGTGATGCTGATGGTCATCAATCGCATCACCCCGGTGCGCGTCAGCGAGTCCGAGGAGCTGGGCCTGGATGAGAAGCTCCACGGCGAGGTGGCCTACGTCGACGGCAAGAGCTTTGAGGACTGAAAGGAAACCCCAATGAAAAATCGCATTCTCGCAGTTGTGTTGATGGCCCTGACCCTGGTGGCGGCCCGTCCCGTCCTGGCGCAGGAGTCCAAGCCCCTGGGGCTGGCGGCGGACCTGGGCCTGTCCTCGGCGTACTACTTCCGTGGCCTCAATGTCTTCAAGAAGGCGGAGCAGGCGGACCAGCACGTGCTGCTGGCACCCTCCCTGACCTGGACCCTCCCCGGCCTGCCCCTGCAGGTCGGCTATTGGGGCGCCTTCCAGTTGACCGGCGACAACAAGTCCGCGTTGGTGGATGGGGGCCTGGGGGCGGAGCAGGATCTCTGGGTGGGCTACACCCACAACCTGCGCTCTGACCTGACCCTGTCGGCCATCCTGACGGCCTACTACTACCCTCTGGCGGACGAGAAGGTGGCGGGCACCAGCCACCCCCTGTACCTGGAACCCGGCGTGGGCATCGCCTGGGCCGGTCCCGTGGATGCGGCCCTCAAGGTCTACTACATGTACGGCGTCCAGGACGCGGTGAAGCTGGGGCGCTACGTGTACGTCAACCCCACCCTGGGCAAGACCCTGGGCCTCACCGGCGCGGTGGCCCTGGCGGCCTCCCTGTCGGCGGGCTACAAGCTGTTCAATGAAAGCGCCCTGGAGGACAACCGCTGGGACGCCGGCCTGACCCTGGCCCTGCCCGTGACCCTTTGCAGCGGCTGGTACGTCAAGCCCTCCATCAGCGCCGTGTGGACCAACCTGGCCGGCAAGGCCCTTGGCGACGAGGTCGGCTACGCCGGTGCGGTGAACATCGGCACCTCCCTGTGACCCCCGCCGGGCGCCCTTTGAAAAAAACGTGAACCGCGAAAAATCCCCACTTCCCCAGACCCTGAACGCTGCCTAGTTTTTTGCCCCAAACAGAACTGACTCTTGGGAGAGCCGAACATGATGAAGGCCCGATGGATCGTGATCATTGGACTGCTGCTGCTGGCTGGTTGCGCGTCCAAGGAGGGACAACAGACCGATGGGGGCGTGCAGGACCTGGGGGATCAGGTGGATCCGGCCGGAGACGCGGCGCTTGATGGCGCGTCCGATGTGGGGGCCGATGCCTCCGCCGACGTTCCCGCCGATGGCTCCGTTGACCTGGGCGAGGACAGCGCCCCGGATGGCTCCACCGACGGGCCTTCAGACACCCTGGAGGCCGACAGCGGTCTGGACACCGTGGCGGCCCCCGACGAGGTCTGTGTGCCCTCCTGCCCCGAGGGGGCCTGCGGGGACGACGGCTGCGGCGGTGACTGCGGCGGCTGCGACGCCGGGACCTGGTGTTCGGAGCACCAATGCGTGGGCTGTGCTCCCGGCGCCTTCTCTGGCACCAAGACCACTGGTGACGACGGCCTCACCTGGGTGAGCCTGCCAGCGGGCTGTTTCAACCTTGGCTGCTCTGAGGGCGACTCCCTTTGCCAGCTCAACGAATACCCCGTCCACGCGATTGTGCTGGGGGCCTTTGAGATGCTGGAGACGGAGGTCACGGAGGCGCAGTACCTGGCCATCGCCGGCGCCTCGCCTTCGTGCAAGGTCGGCGGCGCCACGGGGCCTGACATGCCCGTGGAGTGTGTGTCCTGGTTCGACGCCAAGGCCTTCTGCGAACAGGTGGGCGGCCGCCTGCCCACGGAGGCCGAGTGGGAGTACGCGACCCGGGCCGGCACCACCACCGCCTGGTACTGCGGCGCCGACAAGGCCTGCCTGGACGGCATCGCGTGGTACGACCAGAACTCCGGCGAGACGAAGCACGACGTCAAGGGCAAGTTGCCCAACGCCTGGGGCCTCTATGATCTGTCTGGGAACGTGCTGGAGTGGGTGGTGGATTGGTACCAGCCCAACTACTACGAGACCAGCCCCGGTGAGAATCCTCCTGGCCCCGAGGCTGGCACCCGGCGCGTCTTCCGGGGCGGCAGCTTCTTCAGCTTCGACTACTACAACCGCTCCTCCTCGCGCCTCTACATTGAGGCCGAGCGCAAGTACGAGGACCTGGGCTTCCGCTGTGTGCGGGCCAACTGACGGCCCTACTTGCCCAGCCCCAGCAACCGCTTGAAGAAGCTGGTGCGCCCCCGGGATTCCTGGGACAGCAGCAGCTCCTCCAGTTCCCCGCGGTCGAAGTAGATGCCCTCGCAGAAGGTGCAGACGTCCACCTTGATGCTGACCAGATCCCGCTCTTCCATCTGGTGGCCGCACTTCGGGCAGCACAGCCAGTGTTGCTCCTTGAGCTGGCGCCGCTTGGCCTCGGTCTCCAGGCGCTCGTGTTCCCGGATGCGGGCCTCCCGCTCGGCCCTGAAGCGCGCGATCTGTTCCTGTTCCTGGGCCTTGGCCCAGGCGGTCTCTGAATTGGGTGCCTTCATGGTCGTCTCCTCCGAAGGGGGCCTATCCTAGCATCGGAGTCCGGGGCTGTCACCGTTCGGATTTGCGGCCCCGCCCGCCTCCTCCCTTGACAGCGGCGGGCCTTTGGGTAGCGTGGGGCCTGCTGATTCTGGAAGGTGGTGGGCATGGCACAGGTTCATTGGAAGACCGAGGCGCAGCGCCAGGCGCAGGGCATCCGGCGACGGGTCCTGGAGCACTCGCTGAAGAACGATGGCGGCTACATGAGCCAGGCCTGCTCGTCGGCGGAGCTGCTGGCCGTGCTGTACCATAGGGTGCTGCGGCTGGGGCCCCTGGCCAAGCCCCTCATGCCTCGCCCCTTTCCGGGGGTGCCCTCGCCCCACAATCCGGGGTACTTCCTGGGCAACGATTTTCATGGCCCCACGTCGGACCAGCACGACCGCTTCATCCTGTCCCCCACCCACTACTCGCTGGTGCTGTACGCGGCCCTCATCGAGGCCGGCCGCCTGGCGCCCGAGGGCCTGCTGGAGTTCAACAAGGACGGCTCGTCGGTGGAGATGATCGGCGCCGAACACTCCCCCGGCATGGAGGTCATGACCGGTTCCCTGGGGCAGGGCCTGAGCCAGGGCGTGGGCATGGCCCTGGGGCGGAAGCTCAAGGGCGCCACGGGCCGCGTGGTGGTGATGATGTCCGACGGGGAGTTCCAGATAGGCATGACCTGGGAGGCCGTGCAGTTTATGGCGCACCACAGGCTGGACAACGTGCTGGTGTTCGTGGATGCGAACCAGCAGCAGTGCGACGGGTTGGTCAGCTCGGTGATGACCATTGAACCTCTCGAACAACGCCTCAAGGCCTTTGGTGCTCGCGTGGCGGTGGTGGATGGGCACGACCTGGGCGCCCTGGCCCGCCCCGCGTCCCTGCGCCCCAACGGCAAGCCCCTGTTCGTCATCGCCCGCACGGACCCCTGCCACGGCCTGGAACTGTTGCGCCGCAACGCCCCCCGGCTGCACTACCTGCGCTTCAAGGGGCCGGACGACAAGCAGGCCTACCAGCAGGTCCTTGGGGCCTGGAACGAGGAGGGCAACTGATGGAGATCCTCAGCCGCGTTCACGCCCGCAACCTCACCGCCTGGGCCAAGGACAAGCCCCAGGTGCTGGTGCTGTCGGCGGACCTCACCAGCTCCTGCGAGGCGGACCTCTTCCGGGACACCTACCCGGACCGCTTCATCTCCTGCGGCATCGCCGAACAGAACATGCTGTCTGCGGCGGGCGGCCTGTGCCGCGAGGGCTTCGTGCCCTTCATCCACACCTTTGGCGTGTTCATCTACCGGCGGGCCTACGATCAGGTGGCCATGTCCGTGGCCTATCCCAACCTGCCCGTCAAGATGTTCGGCTTCCTGCCCGGCATCACCACCCCCGGGGGCGCCACCCATCAGGCCATCGAGGACCTGGCCCTCATGCGCGCCCTGCCCAACCTGACGGTGCTGGAGGTGGGCGACGCCACCGAGGTCGAGAGCGTACTGGACCTGGTGCTGGCCATTCCCGGGCCGGTCTACGTGCGCATGTTGCGCGGCGAGGTCCCCCGGCTCTTCCCGGCGGACCAGCCCATGCGTTTGGACGTTCCGCGGGTGCTGCAGACGGGCACGGACCTGACCATCGTCTCCAGCGGCATCTGCACCGAGGAGGCCCTGCGCGCGGTGGCGGCCCTGAAGGCCCGGGGCCTGTCCTTGACCCACCTGCACGTGTCCACCCTCAAGCCCTTCCACAACGCCCAATATGGCGACCTGCTGGGCAGCGGCCGCCGGGGCATCATCACCATGGAAAATCACTTGGTGGATGGTGGCCTGGGCACCGTCGTGGCCGAGAAATGCCAGGCCCTGGGCCTGGGTCGCCCCTTGCTCAAGCTGGGCCTTCGGGACACCTTCTCCCACGGGGCCAGTCGGGCCTATCTCATGAAGGAACACGGGCTGGACGCGGGGGCCCTCATCCGGGCCGCCGAGACGCTTATGGGCACGACCTTTTCCATCACCGAGGACGAGCTGGCGGCCATCCGCATCGAGGCCGTCCACCATGACGCCAAGGCGGAGGGGCTTTAGATGGCGCGCTTCACGGTTGTCTATTCCCTGGCCGCGACGGATTCGGCGGACGCCCGGAAGCAGGCCTTTGACCTGGCCGTCGAACAGACCCTCGAGTTCCCCCACGACCTGGTCACCGACCCCCACATCCGGGACGAGATCGTGGGTCGCGTGGAGGCCCTGGAACCCCTGCCCTCGGGGCGCTTCCAGGTCACCGTCTCCTACGACGAGGCCACCGCCGGCCTGGAGTTCACGCAGTTCCTCAACGTGGTCTTCGGCAACACCAGCCTGAAACCCGGGGTGCGCGTCGAATCCCTGGCCCCGACGGCGGCCCAGACCGCCGCCTTTCGTGGCCCCCAGTTCGGCGTGGAGGGTCTGCGCCACCTGCTTGGCGTCCACCACCGCCCCCTGCTGTGCTCGGCCATCAAGCCCATGGGCCTCTCCGTGGCCTCCCTGGCAGACCTGGCCCACCGCTTTGCCCTGGGCGGCATCGACTTCATCAAGGATGACCACGGCCTCGCGGACCAGGCCTTCTCGCCCTTCCAGCAGCGCATCAGCGCCTGCATGGAGGCCGTCCGCCGCGCCAACCTCCAGACCGGCCGCCGCTGCCTGTACATCCCCAACGTCACCGCCGACGGCAGCCAGACCCTGGCCCGGGCCCGCTTCGCCAAACAGGCCGGCGCCGCCGCCATCATCATCTCCGGGGCCCTCACCGGCCTGTCCACCCTTCGCGAAGTCGCCCTGGACCCCCAGGTGGGCCTCCCCGTCTTCTTCCATCCGGCCCTCAGCGGCTGCTACACCATCAGCCCTACCAGCGGCTTCTCCCACTTCGCGTTCTTCGGCCAACTGCTGCGCCTGGCCTGCGCCGACGCCATCATCTTCCCCAACTTCGGGGGCCGCTTCTCCTTCAGCCGCGAAGAGTGCGCCGCCATCGCCGCCGGCTGCCGCAGCCCCATCCCGGCTGTGCGCACCGCCCTGCCCGCCCCCGGTGGTGGCCTGGGCTTCCACAACGTGCGCGACCTCATCAACTTCTATGGCCGGGACGCCGTCTTCCTCATGGGCGGCGGCCTGTTCCGCCACAACCCCGACCTCACCCGCTCCGTGGCCGACCTGCTGCAGCTCGTGGAGGACGAAGTTGCCGCCACCCCACACGCTGATTGAAACCACCTCCCCCCGGTGCTAGGCTGGCCACGGTTGTGTGATCTGCCGGGGGGAAGCTCATGAGCCGCGTCCTGCTGTTGTTGCTGCTGTTGTTGCCGGTGCTCCCTGTTCAACTGATGGCCCAGCCCAAGGCTGATGGCGTCGCCGGTCTGGTGCCGCTGCCTGCCTCCGGGACGGACCCCTGGTTCGCGGGCAATACCCTTTTTGGCGATCCCCAAGACCGCCTTTGGGGCCTGGCCAAGACCGAGCACCCCGGGTTGGTCGCCTTCGATCCTGGCAGTGGCGCCCTCTTCGCCTCCGCCGCCGGGGTCCTCGTGGAGGTCAAGCGCGACGGCTCTCTGCTGGTCCTGGACCCCGAACTGGACGCCCGGGATCTGGACGTGCGCAAGCTTGCGGGGTTGGTTGCCTGGAGGGGGCCCGGGGGAGTCATGCTGCGGCACCTGGGCCAGCCCGAACGGGACTTGACGCTGCGGGCCGGCGAGGATCTTTTTGAGCCGCGCTTCGACCGCGAGGGCAAGCGCCTGCTGGTAAGCGAAAGCGGCGCCCAGGGCGGCCGGTTCCACGTACTCTTGTTGGCCGACGGCAGCGCCCTGGCCAGCGTCCAGGGGGGCGGCCCGGCCTGGGCGGGCCCCGACGCGGTGGTGTTCCACCGGACCGTGCATGACGGCCACAGCGTCACCGGTTCGGAGCTTTGGCTGCTGGACCTGACCTCTGGTGCCCAGACCCAACTGACCCACACGCCCAAGGTCGCCGAGACCCAGCCCGCCGCCAGCCCGGATGGCCGCTGGTGGGTCTTCGTGGATGCCCTCACGGGCCAGCTTCGGACGCTGCCCCGCGCTGGAAAGGAGGCCGCCCATGAAGGCCTCTAGCCTGCTGCTGGTTCTGTTCCTCCTGGTGGCCCCCGCGGCCCCCGCAGCCCCCATAAAAGTGATGCTGAACCCCAGCAACCAGACCAAGAATGCGGTGGCGGGGGGAGGGACGGAGGACCAATACGCCCTCATCAATGCCCAGAAGGTGGAGGCCATCCTGGACGCCGCGGGCTTCGACGCCAAGGTGGACCAAAGCTTCGACAACGCGCCTGCCAATGCCAACTCCTGGGGCGCCTCCATCTTCGTCAGCATCCACAGCAACGCCGGCGCCAAGCCCAACGACGGCCACGGCACGGAGACCCTGTACAAGTCGGAGGCGGAGGACAAGCCCCTGGCGACGAAGGTGCAGAACGCCCTGCTGGCCAACCTGCCGTACCAGAGCCGGGGCCTCAAGGTGCGCACGGACCTGCATGTGCTGAACTCCACCACCATGCCCGTGTGTCTGGCCGAGGTGGTGTTCCACGACTGTTCTGCCGTGTCCGGCCTGAAAGGACACCCCCCGGCGGAGTCCGCGTTCCTCAAGTCCACGGACGGCCAGAACAAGATCGCCAAGGGGCTGGCCGAGGGCATCTGCGCCTACTACGGCGTGACCTGCGACGGGTCCGTTCCGCCGCCCACAAAGGGAAAGCTGACGGGCATCATATACATGGGCGCCAACACCAACGACCGGCTG
>CAIXZC010000361.1 GCA_903923815.1 uncultured Myxococcales bacterium | reverse complement strand
GCTGTGGCGCAGCGGGGCCGCCGAGGAGATCCCCATCACCATGGCCTCCGTGAAGGATGGCCGCCGGGGCTTCCAGTGGAAGTCCGACGAGCTTGAGACCCTGCTGTGGACCGAGGCCCTGGATGGTGGTGACGCATCACGCCCCGCCCCCCTGCGGGACCGCCTGTTGACCCTGGCCGCGCCCTTCGACGGGGCCCCCAAGGAGTTCACGTCCACAGAGCGCCGCTTCGGTGGCATCCTCTTTGGCGAGTTCGGCGCCCTGGTCTCCGAGTGGTGGTGGGACGACCGCTCCGCCCGCATCTGGTTGCAGCCCCGCAGCGGCGACCGGCGCCTGCTGTTCGACTACTCCTTTGAGGACGCCTACAAGGACCCGGGCCGCCCCCTGCTGCTGGCTGACGACAAGGGCCGCAGCTTCGTGCAGGTGCAGGACGGGCGCTACCTGTTCTTGCAAGGTGACGGCGCCTCCCCCGAGGGCAACCGCCCCTTCCTGGACCGCTACGACCTGCAGGACGGCAGCACCCAGCGCCTGTTCCACAGCAGCGGCCCCGTCTACGAACAGCCCCTGGCCCTCCTGCCCGGCGGCCGCCTGCTGCTGGCCAGCGAAAGCCCCCAGGTCCCCCCCAACGCCTTCGTGCAGGACCCCGACGGCTCCCGCCGCGCCCTGACCAACTTCGCAGCCCCCGAACTGCCCGGCCCCATCGACAAGGAAATCCTGCGCTACAAACGCGCCGACGGCCTGGACCTCAGCGGCACCTTCTACTTCCCCGCCGGCAAGGGCCCCAAGGATGGCCCCTTCCCCACCGTCTTGTGGGTCTACCCCCAGGAGTTCCTGAACGCCGACAGCGCGGGGCAGATGCGCACCTCGCCCTACACCTACATCCAGACGCCCTGGTACTCGCCCCTGTTCCTGCTGCAGCTTGGCTACGCCGTGCTGGATGACCCCACCTTCCCCATCGTGGCGCGGGGCGACGGCAAGCCCAACGACACCTACGTGGACCAACTGGTCGCCTGCGCCGAGGCCACCGTGAAGCAGTTGACCTCCAAGGGTTACGCCAAACCCGGCGCGCTGGCCGTGGGGGGGCACTCCTACGGCGCCTTCACCACCGTCAACCTGCTGGCCCACACGGACCTCTTCGCCACCGGCATCGCCCGCAGCGGCGCCTACAACCGCACCCTCACGCCCTTCGGCTTTCAAAGCGAGGACCGCAGCTTCTGGGAGGCCCCCGAGGTCTACAACCGCATGGCGCCCTTCACCTTCGCCGACAAGATCAAGCGGCCCCTGCTGCTGATCCACGGCGGGGACGATGACAACCCGGGCACCCACCGGCTGCAAAGCGAGCGCCTGTTTGCGGCGGTCAAGGGGCTGGGGGGAACGGCGCGGCTGGTGCTGCTGCCCCGGGAGCGCCACAGCTACAAGGCCCGCGAGTCGGTCCTGCACATGCTGTGGGAGATGGAGCGCTGGCTGGGGCTGTATCTGCCTGTGAAGGGGGCGGGGGGGAAGCAGAAGCCATGAGTCACATCCCCATCAGCCGTCCCTTCACCGGCCCCGAGGAGGCCGCCGCCGCCGCCGCCGTGCTGGCCAGCGGGTGGCTGGGCATGGGACCCGCCGTGGCCGCACTGGAGGCGCGCTTCTCGACCCTGCTGGAGTCCCCCGGGGCGCTGCTGGTGTCCAGCGGCACCACCGCCCTGGAGCTGGCCATGGAGGCCCTGGGCGTGGGCCCCGGCGACGAGGTCATCACGGTCAGTTTGTCCTTCATCGCCACCGCCAACAGCGTGCGGCGGGTGGGGGCCGTGCCGGTCTTCGTGGACGTGGAGGCGCGGGGCCTGAACCTGGACGTGGACCGCGTGGAGGAGGCCCTCACGCCGCGCACCCGGGCCGTCCTGTGCGTGCATCAGGTGGGCATGCCCTGCAACGTGCGGCGCCTGGCCGAGCTGTGCCGCCGGCGGGGGCTGCTGCTGATTGAAGACACTGCCTGCGCCCTGGGCTCCTGGCTGGACGAACCGGGGGGCGCCATTCCCCTGGGGCACCCCATCGGCGACGCGTCCTGCCTGTCCTTTCACCCAAGAAAGGTCATCACCTGCGGCGAGGGAGGGCTGCTGACCAGCCCCCACCCGGAGGTGCTGCGCCGGGCCGCGGTGCTGCGCAATCAGGGCATGGAGACGGGGCCCGCGGGCCTGGGCTTCCCCCTGGTGGGCCACAACTTTCGCATGACCGACCTGCAGGCCGCCGTGCTGGGCGTGCAGCTTGACCGGCTGTCGGACTTCGTGCAGCAGCGCCGGGCCCAGGCCCGCCTGTACCACGACCTGCTGACGGCGGCCCTGCCCCAACTGGAGCTGCCCCAGGAGCCGGCGGGGACCCGCAGCAACTGGCAAAGCTACTGCGTGATGCTGCCCCCGGGCGTGCCCCAGGCCCAGGTGCTGACCGCCCTGGAGGCCCGCGGCGTGTCCTGCCGCGCCAGCGTGGGGTTGGCCCATACGCAGCCCGCCTACGCCGACCTGCCCCTGCGCCATCCCCTGCCCAACTCGGAGGACCGGCACCGCCGCAGCCTCCTGCTGCCCATCTATCCGGGCCTCACCCAGGCCCAGCAGTTCCAAGTCGTGGAGGCCCTGGCCCAGACCCTCAGCCTGACCGGGGCACCCAGATGATCACCCCTGACTCCGCGCCCCAACACCCCCAACACCCCAACACCCCCGGCAGGGGGCTGGGC
>CAIXZC010000360.1 GCA_903923815.1 uncultured Myxococcales bacterium | reverse complement strand
GCTGGTCAGGGGCATGCTGCAGGACGGCGCTGCAGCCACGGGGCCGGCCGGTCCCTGGATGAAACAGGCCCTTGAGGTTCGGCCCGCCCTGGAGGATGAGCTGCGCGACGCGGGCCTTTTCGGACTGCTGGGGTCAAGGTTGCAGGCGACCTGCAGGGATCTGGTTGGGGCAGCCAGAGCGGGACGGGGCAAGGTGGTCCTGGACCTGGCGGGCATTGACCGGGCAGTGGCTTCGCCCCAGGTGGAGGGCTTCGTGGCTCGCCTTTTGGAGGGCATGCCTCCCTGCGAGGAAGAGCAACTGGACGCATGGCGAGAGCTGATGCTGGCGGAGGACCTTCGCGGCGTCGTGCCTCCCCCCTGCAGACCCGGCGACGAGGTGCCGGCGGACCGGCTGCATTGGGGCTTGCTGCGCGCTGTGGAGGCTCAGGGTCTGTCCCAGGGGCCGCGGCTGGAGGTTCAGCTTGGGCTGCCGATGCCCCTGGTGGCGATGCTGGTCTTTCCAGTGCTTGCCCTGGTGGTCATGGTGTTGCTGTTGGCCAGGGGCGGAATGCTGCGGGTGCTGGGCAGCACCCTGGTGGTGGGCGGAGGGCTTGGGCTGGTGTGGGTGCTGTTTGCCCAGAGAGCCCTTCGGCGGGTGCTGGGTCCGGCGCTACAGGACCTGTTGACAGGGAGGCTGGGGGGCGGGGGGGATGGATTCTACGGAATGCTGTCCGGCGGCTCCCTGGCGCGGGGGCTGGGAGACCTGGGGGCCCAGGCGTTGGGTACCCTGAATGGCTCCCTGACGTGGTCCGCTGCTATCTGCCTTGTGGTTGGCCTGCTGCTGCTGGTCCCGGGGATGGGACGAGCCAGCCGGGAGGACTAGCGTTGCCTTGACGGATCGGATGGTGGCCTGCACAATCGGCCGCTGGAGGTGAACCATGCCCGGAAGAATGACGTGGATCATGCTGTCGCTGGCTGCCCTGATGGCGCTGTCCCTGGGGTCGGCCTGTTCGGATAAGGAAGCCAAGGAGAAGGCCTCGGTCAAGAAGGGCAGCACCGCAGAGGCTCGCAAGAAGGCGCGGAAGAAGAAGGCCCACCGGACCCCCGCCGAGGAGGCCGCCGCCCAGGCCTCGGAGGCCGAGCAGCCCAAGGGCGAGGAGAGCAAGAGTGGGGTCGCCGAGGAGCCCAAGAGCAAGGCTGGCCAGGAGGCAGGGGCCAAAGACGAGGCCGTGGCCGAAGCCGCTGGGACCGAATCGGCGGCCACCCCCGCGGCCCCCGAAGCCCCCGCCAACAATGAGGCTGTCAAGGCAGAGGCTCCCGTGGTGGCGCCCGCCGACCAGCCCGCCGCACCGCCCCTTCCCAACCCCGCGACCATGGGTCCGCCTCCCCCCACGGTGGAGCACCTGCTGTCCATCGCGGACCTGGTGGCAGTGATCCACACCAAGGGCTGGGTGACCAAGGGAGCCATCGCCGGCCGGGCGCCGGACGAGGGCTACAACTCCATTCAGTACGAGAAGCCAGGAACGGGCAGGGTCGTGACCCTGCAGCTTTGGAAGAGCAGCCGGGAGGAGGCCATTGCGAGCTGGAACAACATGCTGGCTACCTGGCCCAATGCCCAGGCTCAGGAGAACATGGTCACCCAGGACACCTTCTTCTGGAACCGGGGGCACCTGTTCGGATTGGTGTTCCTGGATACCGCCAAGGGCCTGGTGGTGGCCGTGGCTTGCCACACCGAGATCTGCACAGACACGCAGTTGCTGCAGTTGACGCTGACGGCCTTTGGGCGTTTGAAGAAGTAAGCCAACAGGAATGAGGTGAGCGCTGGGGGTGCGGGGTGGTGGCTTGTGTAATGTGTAAGGTCCTGACCCCGGGGGGTTAGCGGTTCTTCTTGTCCCAGGATTCCCACGCAGGATAGTCGGGGCCCAGGTCCATGCCGGTGACGTCGCGCAGGGCATCGGACGTGGCGTTCTGGACGGCCAGGGACTCGTCCTTGAGGCCGGCCAGGAGGAAGGGGACGGAGGCGCGGGTCTTGGTGGCGCCCAGGGCCTTGGCCGCCTCGGTGCGCACACCCACGTTGGTGTCCGTGGCCAGCACCTTGCCCAGGGTCTCCCGGGCCAGCTTGTCGTCAAAGGAGCCTAGGGCCTTGCAGGCGCTGATGCGAACAGAGAACAGCCCGTCCGAACAGGCCCCGGCGATGGTGGGGACGGTGGTGGGATCGGCCAGCTTGCCCAGGCCCTCCACGGCCTTCTCGCGCTCGTAGGGCAGGTTGCTGCGGGCCAGCTTCTGCAGGATCTGGACGGCCTCGGGTACGCCCTTCATGGCGCCCAGCATCTCGATGACCTCAATGCGCTTCTCGAACTCCGGGTTGTCCAGCAGCGTGCCCAGCAGCAGGGCGCTGTCGCCAGAGAGTTGGTGGGACAGCAGCAGCAGGGCGGTGGCCTGGGCCTTGTCGTCGGCGGCGGCCAACAGCAGGCGGGCCACGGGGACCACGTCCTGGGGCTTGTTCTCCAGGGCCAGCACAAGCTTGTCCACGCTTTGCTCGTCGCCCTTGGTCAGGGCGGCCTGGAGGTCCTGGACGGTCTTCTCCACGGGGGTGATCTTGGGCTTCCTGGCGGCGTCCACGGAGGCGGGCAGGGCCAGGGCCAGCATAAGGGTCAGTACGGTGAGGTTCCGGTTCATGGGGGGCTCCTTCAAAATCCGCGGGCGATTATATTGGGGCCGCCGTCTGTGGCAAGTACAGAACGAGGGACCGAGCACCGGTCTGGCCGGCAAGCCGCAGCAGCGGTGGCCGCCGCAACTATGGTTGTCCTGGGTGGGCATTGCCCTTCAAGAGCAAGGACGCCAAGCTGGCGCCAAGAATGGCCGAGAACTTCCTAGCCCCGCCTTCGTTCAGATGGGCGAAGTCCTTGAAGTCGTCAGGGCCCAACCCAGGGACCCGGCTGTGGTCCACCATGGTGACGCCCGTTCGGGAGGCCAGGGCGACAACACTTGGAGGGATCTCGGTGGTCTCCGTTGTGGGCATGTAGACCACGACGGTGCGGATGCGCCATTCAGCGAGGGCCTCAAACATGCGCGTGATGGGCTGGAAACCCCAGTCTGGCTGGGCGTGGGACCGGGCGTTCTTCCGCATGTCCTTCACCTTGGTCATACCCTCCGTGTAGGACGGGACCAAACGGGAAAGGGCGAGGACGCGAATCCGTCCCCCGCTGGCGTAGGATTCAAAAGCCAAGGAGTGCAGGAAACAGCCCCACTCCTCGATGCCGTGCAGTTCAGTGGTGGCAAACTCCAGAAAGGGGCGTCCCCGAAAGAGGGAGGCCATACGAGGAATCCTCAGTTCGTCAGACCTGGTGGTGTTGGTATTGGTGGTCATGACCAGCATGTCCGGGCGGATCCCAGCATCAAGGAAATAGGTTCGAAACAGCCAGTAGAGTTCGCGGAATCCGGCACCGTGAAAGGCCACAACATCCAAAGAGGGAGCCTCTTTGCCCTTCGGCAGCGCGCCCTGCAATTGGGGAAGTCGGACGTCGTCCAGGGCCAGGGAGTTCCCGAGGACCAGGATCTTCGTTCCGGGTTGGGCCGCCAACTTTGCAGCGTCTGCGTGGATGTTCCGAATGTTGCGTAGTTCGGTGGACATCGAGGGGCCCACGATCCGCATGCCTATCTCGGCGACAGCCAGGACACCCAGCAGGGACAGGACGACCCAGAGTTCGACTCGCTCAGAACTGGAAATAAATGAACGCACTTGACGCCTCCGGGGGGAAAAACCACAGCATCAGTAACATGTAACTGTAAAACGCAGCCCTGATGGGCCAGGCCACCTTGAGTATGGCCAGCATATTGCCGCTCCTCTCCACCCACGCTTCGTACACCAGCAGGGGCAGGGCATAGAAGGCCAAAGACGCCAGGCCGAAGGTGGTGAAGCTGTCCCAGGAGAAACCGCCGACCACCGCCGCCAGCATGCCCCAGGCCTGCGTTGCGCTGGGGGCGCGGAAGTACAGCCAGGTCAGGCACACCGCCTGGAACATGACGAACACCAACAGGAGTTTCAGCCACAGGGGCCGCTTCTCCGGTGGGCCCATGACCCCGGCCGTCTTTCCGGGGCGGAGGCTGAAGGGCCTGAACAGGCACAGAAGGGCCCCGTGGAGCACTCCCCAGATGACGTAGGTCCAGGCAGCCCCGTGCCAGAGGCCGCCGATTCCCATGGTCAACATCAGGTTTCGGTAGGTCTTGGGCTCCGAACCACGATTCCCTCCCAGGGGGACGTAGAGGTTGTCCCGAAGCCATTGAGAGAGGCTGATGTGCCAGCGTCGCCAGAAGTCAGATGGGCTTTGGGCGAAATAGGGCATCTTGAAGTTGTACATGAGCTCAAAGCCCATCCAGCGGGCAATGCCTTGAGCAATGGAGGAATAGCCAGAGAAGTCGCCATAAATCTGAAGGGCAAAGGCCCAGACTCCGATCAGGACCTGGCCGCCATTCAACTCCTGATAGGGTGTGGCGAAGATGGCGTCGGCGATGGGGGCCAAGTTGTCCGCCAGCACCACCTTCTTGAACATTCCAATCAGGACGTGGTAGAGGCCCTCCCCAAAGAGGTTGTGAGTCCAGGGGCGCCGGCTCTCAAACTGGGGCATCAGATGGCTGTATCGCTCAATCGGGCCGGCCACCAACTGGGGAAAGAAGCTGACGAACAGGGAAAAACCCAGAAAATCACGGCTGGGCGCGGCCCTTCGGTAATAGACGTCGATGGTGTAGCCCATGGTCTGGAACGTGTAGAAGGAGATGCCCACCGGAAGGACCACGTTGATGGTCAGGGCAGACAGATGGAAGCCGAACAGGTCCATCAAATGGACGAACTCTCCCGCAAAGAAGTTGAAGTACTTGAAGATGCCCAGGAAGCCCAGGTTCACCAGTACAGAGATGATCAACATTCGTTTTCTCTGGACTGGGTCGGTCCGGCGATCAATGGCCTGGCCCACCACAAAATCCACGGCGCTGGAGATGAAGATGAGGCTGAGAAAGCGCCAGTCCCATGCGCCGTAGAAGATGTAGCTGGTAATCACCAGGAGCCAGCGCTGGTACTTGTGGGGCAGCAGCCAATAGACCAGCAGCACCACAGCAAAAAAGGCCCAAAATAAGTAACTATTGAAGATCATGGCAGTCCTCGAAAGGTCGAGCTTCCAAATACGAATTTAAATTTGCGGCAGCCTAGCTTGGAGCACCTTGCTTGGCAAGCGGAATGTCCGTTCGCCAGGGGGCGGTCTGCGCTATTGCCTGCGGGGGGCTTTTTTGTCATCCTTGCGCCCCATGGAAGGCTGCACCATCACTGGCACCGTCGAAAAGCTTGTGTTCTCCAACCCGGGGAACGGATACACGGTGCTGCACCTGCGGGACAACAGCGGCAATCGGGTGACGGCGGTGGGGACCATGCCGCCCCTGGAGGACGGGGCCGCGGTGACGGTGTCGGGGCGCTGGGTGGAGAACGCGCGCTTCGGGCGGCAGTTCGAGGTGGCGACGGTGGCGGTGAAGGCCCCCGAGGGGGTGGACGGGCTGCTGAAGTACCTGACCTCGGGGGCCATCCCGGGCATCGGGCGGGAGATGGCGACGCGGCTGCTGGCCCACTTCGGGCCGGACCTGGCGCGGGTGCTGGACGACGAGCCGGACCGCCTGATGGAGGTGTCGGGCATCGGGCCCAAGCGCAAGGTGGCCATCGCGGAGGGCTGGCAGCGGCAGTCGGCGACGCGCACCTCCATGTTGTATCTGTATGGGCTGGGGCTGGGCAGCGGCGTCATCCACAAGCTGATGAAGACCTACGGGCCCATGGCGCCCCAGGTGGTGAAAAGCAACCCCTACCGGCTGGTGAAGGATATCTGGGGCATAGGGTTCCTGACGGCGGACGCCATCGGGCGCGCGGTGGGCATTGAGAAGGACTCGCCCAAGCGCATCCGGGCGGGCTTGTCCTACATGTTGGCGGAGGCCTCGGGGCAGGGGCACGTGTACCTTCCCAAGGAGCTGTTGGTGGGTCAGGCCACGCCCTTCCTGGAGGTGGATGAGGCGGCGGTGAAGGAGGGCCTGTCGGGGCTGTTGGAGGAGGGCGACCTGGTGGAGGCCGGTCCCGAGGAGGACCACTGGCTGTACTCGCCCCGCATGGCGGAGGCGGAGACGCGACTGGCGGACAACCTGCTGCGGCTGGCGCGGACCCATCGGCCCCTGCCCACGCGAAGCCTGGACCTGGCCGTGGAGGCGGGGGCGGACGATGCGGGGGTGCAGCTTACGGAGGCCCAGGAACTGGCGCTGCGGTCCTGCCTGGAGAAGGGGCTGACCATCATCACCGGCGGCCCCGGTACGGGCAAGACAACGCTGCTGAAGGCCGTGGTCACGGCCATGGGGCGGCTGTCCCTGGACTGCACGCTGTGCGCGCCGACGGGCCGTGCGTCAAAGCGCATGAGCGAGGCCACCGGGGTGCCCGCCAAGACCATCCACCGGCTGCTGGAGTTCGACCCCAAGGCGGAGGTCTTCGGGCGCAACGAGGAGCGCCCCCTGGAGCACGACGCGGTCATCGTGGACGAGGTCTCCATGATTGACCTGCCCCTCATGGACAGCCTGCTGCGGGCCATTCGGGACCGTTGCCGGCTGATCCTGGTGGGGGACCCCAATCAGCTTCAGTCTGTGGGCCCGGGGGCGGTGCTGGCCGACTGCATGAGCAGCGGCGCCTTCCCCGTGGTGACCCTGGACATCGTCCACCGGCAGGCCCAGGAGAGCAGCATCATCCGCAGCTCCCACCGGATCCTGCGGGGCGAGAACCCGGAGCTGGACGAGAAGGGCGGGGACCTGTTCTTCGTGGAGCGGGAGGACGCGGCCAAGGCGCGGGATACCATCGTGACCCTGGTGACCCAGCGCATCCCCGAGTCCTTCGGGTTGAACCCCGTGAACGACATCCAGGTGCTGACGCCCATGTATCGGGGGGAATTGGGGGCCGACTCGCTGAACGAGGCCCTGCAGGCGGCCCTGAACCCGGGGGAGGGGGGCGTCCGACGGGGGCAGTTCCTGTTCCGGCGGGGGGACAAGGTGATGCAGATCCGCAACAACTATGAAAAGGAAGTCTTCAACGGCGACATCGGCCGGGTTGTGGAGTATGACCAGGCGGGCAGTTCGCTGCTGGTGGACTTTGGCGGAAAGCCCGTGCTGTTTGAGGAGGACTCCCTGGACGAGCTGACCCTGGCCTACGCGGTGACGGTGCACAAGTCCCAGGGCTCGGAGTACCCGGCGGTGGTGCTGGCCCTACACAGCCAGCACTTCATCATGCTGCGGCGCAACCTGCTGTACACGGCGCTGACGCGCGGCCGGAAGCTGGTGGTCATGGTGGGGCGCCGGCAGTCCCTGTATCGGGCCGTGAAGAACGATGACGCGGGGGTGCGCTACAGCGGCCTGGCCTGGCGCATCAAACGAAGTCTGGAGGAAGTTGATGATTGACCCCGCGGAGGAATTCGTGCTGGCCTTGAAGGCCCTGGCGCTGGGCAAGGCCAACCCCACGGAGGAGCAGAAGGTGGCCCTGCGGGCGGCCTATCCCCATAGCAGCGAACCCTACCCCGAGCTGGCCTTCAAGATGATGGTGGACCGGGGCGTATGGAGCGAGCACGAGGATCTGTTGCTGCTGGAGGCGGGGCTGCCCCGAAGCTGGTCAGCGGAGGCCCTGGCGGAGGCGGCGGAGTTGACCCCTGGGCATCCCACGGGGCTGTTGCCCATGGACCGGGACGAGTGGGTGACGGGGCCCGTGCTGGCCCTGGACGATGAGGGCACGGTGGAGGTGGATGACGCCCTGGCGGTGGAGACCCTGCCGGATGGCGGGATGGTGCTGCACATCTTCATCAGCGACCCGGCCTCCTATTTGAAGCCCGGTGGGGCCCTGGACCGGGAGGCCCGGGAGCGGGGCACCACCGTGTACCACCCCACGGCGCTGTTTCCCATGCTGCCCCTGGACCTGTCCGCGCGCGTGTTGTCGCTGGACGAGGGGGCGCTGCGGCCGGCCCTGGACTTCTCCATTACCTTTGACGCGGCCTTCCGGTTGCGGGGGCGGCGAGTCCAGCCGGTCATGACGCGGGTCAGCCGACGCCTGACCTACGTCGAGGCGGATGCCCTGCTGGCGACCGGGGAGGCCACCGAGGACGGGCGCGCCCTGGGCTTGATGGTGAAGGCCGCCGAGGCCCTGTTTGCGGATCGCATCTCCAAGGGGGCCTTTCCCCTGCGTCGCCGGGAGTACCGAGTGCGGGTGGAGCAGGGGCAGGTGCAGGTGCGCACCATCGAGCCCGAGAGCGCCTCCCGCAAGGCCGTGGCTGAGGCCATGATCGCCGCCTGTGGGATTGCGGGGGACTACTTCTCTGCCAACCGGGTGCCGGCGTTGTTCCGGCGCCAGGATCCGCCCTCCCAGCCCATCCCCTGGTCCGCCGAGCGCAGCGGCGACCCCGTGTGGGTCCATCGGCAGTTGACCACGTTGCGGCGCGTCTACGGGTCGGTGGAGGCGGGGCGTCACTTCAGCCTGGGCTCATCCGCCTACTGCCAGATCACCAGCCCCCTGCGGCGCTACGGGGACCTGGCCATGCAGCGCCAACTGCTGCACCACGCGGCCACCGGCACGCCCTACTATTCGGCCAACGAGATCTGGGCCCTGAGCCAGGAGACGGAGGCGGCGTCCAAGGGGGCGGCCTCCATGGAGTCGGCGGCCACCAGCTATTGGCTGCACCACCTGCTGCATGGCCTGGAGGGCCAGCGGGTGCCTGCGGTGGTGCTGGAGCGCCGGGGACGGGAGATGCTGGTGCAGCTTGAGGACACGGGCCTCAAGGCCACCATCACGGGGGCCCGCCCCTGCCAGGACGGGCAGGTCATCCAGGTGAAGATCCTGAAGTCCAAGGCCCGGTCCGGGCTGCTGATCCTGGCGTACTGAGGCTGGGGCGGGGGGCACTGGAAGTGGGATGGCCCCCTCCCTTGCAGTCACAATGGGTCGCGTCTTGGAGTGTGCCTCCGAAAGCGCGTGGGAGCTGAGGGGCGAGCGAGTGTAATGTGTAAGGTCCTGACCCCCATGGCCTCGGGGTTCGGAATGGGCTTCTGTCATCACTAGGAGCGGGCATGGGACTGGGACTGGGCGACCGGGAACTGGAGCTGCTGGCCGGAGAGTTGGGCCCGCTGCTTAGGGGCACTGTGCTG
>CAIXZC010000359.1 GCA_903923815.1 uncultured Myxococcales bacterium | reverse complement strand
GATCGTCCAAAACGGCAAGATCATCGAGGAGCGGCTTCTTCGTAAGAATGCGTCCGTCACTGTGGGTCAGTCGGGCCGCAACGACTTCGAGATCCCCTCCCCTGAGATCCCCATGTCCTATCGGTTCATCCAGAAGAAGGGGAACGACCTCTACCTGGAATTCGAGAAGGGCATGTACGGCAAGGTGCTGCTGGGCGGCGAGGTCCTGGACCTCAAGGCTGTGGCCCAGAAGGGCCTGGCCCAGCGCACCGAAAACCACTTCTCCGCCAAGCTGGACTTCAACGCCCGCGGCAAGATCCTCATCGGGGACGTCACCGTGCTGTTCCAGTTCGTCGAGCCCCCCCCCGAGGTGCCTCGCCTGACCCTCCCCGCCAGCGCCAAGGGCGCCTGGTGGCGGAACATCGATCGCCCCTTCCTCGGCATCATGCTGCTGAGCTTCCTGCTTCAAGCCGGCACCGAGGGCTACCAGGAGTATTACTGGCGCACCACGGGCAAGTTCCTGGTCAAAGAAGAGAAAGACGTCCCGAAGATCCTCCAGGCTCTCGTGAAGATGGAAAAGCGCGAGGAGCCCGTTGAAGAGGTCAAGGCGGACGAGAGCGCCGTCAAGGAACAGAAAGAAGAACTCCAGGACAAGACCAAGGGCGAACTGGCCGAAAAAGCCGCGGAGCTCAACGAAGGCAAGGAAGAAAACCTGGAAGTCGCCAAGGACTCCGAGGGTACGGGCCTGGAAGTCGGGGACATGGAAGATATGGACTCCGGCATGGGCGATATGAAAGACGATATGAAGGGCCGCTTCGAGGACATGGGCCAGAAGCCCGAACGCGGCCTCAGCGCCGAAGAGCGATTGGCTCGCGCTGACCAGATGGTCTCCAACCGCACGGTCGCTGGTGTGCTTGGTAGCGCCTTCGGCGCCGGTGAGAGCGGCATGGATGTGCTGTCCGCTGGTGCAAGGGGCTCCGGGGACGCGGGCTGGGGCGAGGGCGACATCACCGTCGGCGACGGCGAGTTCGGTGGGCCCAAATCCGATCTGTTTGATGACTCTGGCGTCGGTGGTCTGGTGGACGGCGGGGGCATGGGCGGCGGAGAAGGCGTGCCCAACATCGCGGCCAATCTGGACATCGACGTGAAGGCCAATGCAGGCCCCAGCAGCGCCGAGGCCATCTCTGGCCCCAAGAAGAAGCTGGAAGTCGTCAAGGTTCAGGCCAAGGAAGAAGAGAAGATCAAGGTCAAGGTTCGCGGCGGCGAGGTCATGGGCCTGGTCGGCGGCAAGATCGACAAGGCAGCCCTGGAGAAGTACATCCGCCAGCGCACCGTGGCAGTTCAGCGCTGCTACCTGGATGCCGTGCGCCGGAATCCCAGCGCTGGTGGTCGCTTGGTTCTGCAGTTGACGATCTCGACAAATGGTCGTGCCAGCGTTGAGGTTGTGTCCGACGAGGTCGGCGATCCCAGCGTCGGAAAGTGCGTGATGAGCCGCATCAGAAGCTGGCGGTTCCCCTCTCCCGAGGGTAAGTCCGTCCAGCTGAAGCTCCCCTTCGTGTTCCGTTCCATCTAGGCTCGCGAACACTTGGGACTTGATTACCAGATTCACAGGGACTATATTGGCTGGCGTTCGGCCAAAGAATTGCGTGGGAGTTTAGCCATGAAAAAGATTCTGTCGGTGCTTTTGATGGTGCCCGTCATGGGCCTCTTCCTGGTCGGGGCGGCCTTTGCGTCCACCGCCGACTCTCCGTCCGTCAACCGGATGAGCCCCGCCGAGTTGAAGTCCGGCGGCAAGGAAATGACCGATGGGATGCGCAAGAAGGTCGAGACCGTGGAGATGATGCTCCGCGCGGCCCGCAAGGCGAAAGACATCGAGCGCCTGGACGACATCAACGACAAGTTGATGGCCATGAAGGGCATGCTGAACATCGCCGAGGGCTACTACTTCGATCTGGTCGAGAACCTCAAGGCCGGCGACGTAGAGACCGCTCGTGGTCAGTACCGCAAGATTCAGATCGCTTTCGACAAGCTGCAGGAACTGAACCTGCAGGTTGCCGCTGGGTCTGAGCCTGGTACCGGCGGAACCTACGGCCAGCCCTCCGTGGTCGAGTGGCAGCAGGGAGACGAGGACCTCCCCCCGGATCAGACCGACGAGGATGTGGGCTTCGATACCGTTTTCCTGGATGCGCCCCCCGTTCCTTCTGGCGCCAAGTAGACCGTCTGGGAATTTCGATTGACACGTGTCCCGCGTGCGGATTATCTTCACGCATGCCGAAAAAAGCTTAGTTGACTGAAACCCGCGGCTGACCGCCAGGGAGACAAAGGGCTATGATGATGAGAATTTTGAGCAAGATGTTTGCCGGATTGTTTGCGGCCTTTCTTTTGGTGCCCAGTGTCGGGTCCGCGCAGGTCATCGGCAAGGCCGTGGACGAGGCTCTGGCCAAGCAGATGGGCGTGAAGGCTGCGCAATTTGTGATCTACCCGACCCTCGGAACCGCCTTCCAGTACAACACCAACCTCTACTACGTCTCTGACGACGACGCCTCCCAGAAGGCCAAGGGCGCAGGCATCCTCATGCTGTTCCCCGGCCTGGCCATTGAGGCTGGCAAGGATGCGCCCCTTGGGCTGAACATCAACGGCCAACTCGAGGCGCGCAAGTACCTGGACTCGGGCAAGGCCGCCGACTCCCAAAGCAACTTTGGTGGTGTGGCTGGCTTTGAGGCTCTGTTCTTCAAGAAGGGCCCCATTCAGCTTGGCCTCAACGACCAGTTCAAGTACCAGCTTCAGCGCCGGAACGTGGAAGTGGCCGGGACCTGGGACCGCGTCTTCAACCAGGCGGGTGTGAATGTTGGCCTGGTGCCAGGCGGCGGTGCCCTGCGCTTCAACTTCGGCTATGCCTACCTGATTGACTACTTCACCGACACCACCAAGGACTGGGGCGACGTGGTCACCCACCAGCTCAGCGCCAAGTTCAACTGGAAGTTCCTGCCCTTCACGGCTCTTATTGCGGACGTGAACTGGCAGCTTCGCGACTACGTGGCCAAGGGCTACGGCATTTACGGCGAGACCACCGACAACAGCCCCATCAAGGCCCGCGTTGGTATCAACGGCGCTTTCACCCGCACCATCTCGGCCCTGATCGTTGCCGGCTGGGGCAACTCCATGCACGACAAGCGCCCCATCGCCGCGGGCGAGTCCGTCAACAAGGGTGAGAACGACTCCTACAACGGCTTCATTGGCCAGGCGAGGGTTACGTTCGCTCCCAACAAGCAGACCGTGCTCCAGGCCGGGTACAGCCGGGACTTCAGGGACAACCTGTTCAGCAACTACCTCGTCACCGACGAGTTGAAGGCCACCGCCAAGCAGAAGCTGGGCACCCGCGTCCAGATCACTGCTGAGGCTGCCTACTCCTGGCTGGGCTACTCTGCGCTGCCCTTCAAGTATGGCACGAACCCCAGCGTGGCTTCCTTTGGGGACATCAACCGCACCGACAACGAGCTGCGCCTTTCGCTGACCTGCGCCGCCGACATCACCCGGTGGCTTGGGGTCTCCCTGGCCTACACCTACGACAACCTCATGAGCGACTTCTTCGTCAAGAGCGCCACGGTGGGTACGGTGGACAAGATGGACTACAAGGTCCAGGTCATCGACGCCATGCTGGTGTTCCGCTACTAGGATCGGTTCCCCTTGGTTCGGTCCAACCCCCTCTTGCTCACTCCCCCATTGAAGGCTTGAGATGGAATCTGCCTACAGGCGTCTGTTGATTGGGCTGGTGTTTCTGGGCGCGGTGGTGTCCTGTTCGCCACCCGACACCCGGGAGTACGAACGGGTGCAGGCTGAGGTGTCGCAGGGAACGCTGAACCATGTCATGACGCTTGGACCCGGTGATGTCTTTGAGATCAAGGTCTACGGTGAGGCAGAGTTGTCGGGCACGTACCGCGTCACGGGCCAGGGCGAGATCAACTTTCCGTTGATAGGCAAGGTGCCGGTGGATGGTCTCAGTCCCTCCCAGGTGGAGAGCATCATCACGCAGCGCCTGGCTGACGGGTTCCTTCGGAATCCCTACGTGACCGTGTTCGTCAAGGAATATGCTTCCAAGAAGATCACCGTGACCGGCCAGGTCAACAAGCCGGGCAATTTTCAGTACCAGCCGGGGATGACAGTCATCGACGCCATCGCCATGGCGGGGGGACTGGCAGACACCGCCATGGCTAATCAGGCTGTGCTGACCAGGAGCCAGGGCGGCCTGGACCAGCGTTACGAGATTCCCATTCAAGCCATCGGCGAGGGGAAGGTCCCCAACTTTCCGCTTCAGCCCGGGGACTCACTGTTTGTGCCAAAATCCATTATCTAGGCTGTCGTTTCTTGCGCCGGGGCTGGTTCCGTGCTAATGCATCGACACCAACTTTGCGCAGTGGTGGGCTGACTTGACCATGAGTCAAACAAAAAGACAGGAAGCCAGCACGGAGGCCTTCTCCTACCTTGGGAGAGTGCTCATCAAGCGGCGGGTTGTGGTAGTCCTCACGGTCGTGATGACCCTGGTGGCGACTGTTGTATTCACCCGAAAGCAGCCCAAGGTCTACCAGGCCAAGGCTTCCATCATCATCGACAACCAGACCCCCGCCGTCCTTGCCAGCGTCAAGGACGTCATCGACCTTGGGGCGGGCAACTTCTGGTCCGCCGCGGAGTATCAGAACACCCAGATTCAGGTGCTGCGTAGCCGCAGCCTTGCCAAGCGCGTGGTGGACCGCATGGGCCTGTCCGTGGACGAGAGGTTCCTTGGGCTGGACCGGATCGAACCCCCCCTGTCCAAGAGCGCCATCCGACGTCGCATGACGGAGGCCGACGCCGTGGGGGTGCTGCTTGGTTCCATTGGCGTGACACCCCAAAAGGAAAGCCGGGTAGTCTACGTTACGTTTGAGCACAACGACCCAGCCATGGCCACCGAGGTGGTGAACACCTACGTGGAGGAGTACCGCAGGCAGAACCTGGAGCTGAAAAAGCGCATGATCCAGGAAGCCAACGAGGAACTCGAGGACATGATGGCCAAGCTGGAGAAGGACAAGAGCCACGCGGACGAGCGAGTCCTGTCCTTCGAGCAGGAGAATGGCGTGGGGTCCCTGGAGGGCCGCAAGGAAGCGGTCCAGGGTCGGCTAAGGCAGCTCAATGAGATGTACCAGCAGGCCAAGGTGGACAGCATCGGGCTTGAGTCCAGCCGCGGCGTGGCCGAGCTTCAAGAGAACATCGCCGAGGTGGAGCGCATGCTTCGGTACAGCGACCCCGAGCGAGTGGTCCACCCGAAGGTCGTGGCCAACTCTGAGGTTGCCTCCCTGCGCAATCAGTTGACGTCCCTCAAGGTGTCGCTGGAGGACCTCTCGGTCAAGTACGGCGAGCGGCATCCCCGGTACATCTCCGTGCAGGAGCAGGTGTCCCTGGTCAAGAGGAGCATGAAGTCCAGCGTCCAGAGAATCCTGAACTCCGAGTTGGTTGACCTTCGGCGCCTCTTGAAGGAGGCGGAGAACCGTCTTTCGGCTCAGAGTGACAAGGAACGCGGGCTTCTGGAAGAACTCCGGGCGGCGCGCCAGGAAGAGTCCTCCATCATCCAGATTCGCCTGGAGTACGAGCCGTTGGTGGCCAAGCGTGACGAGATTGCCAAGGTGTTTGACTACGTCAAGACACGCTACGCCGAGACCACGCTGGTTGCCCAGGTGGAGACGAACAACGTTCGCATCCAGGACCTGGCCGTGCAGCCCAAGAAGCCCATCAAGCCGAACCTGGCCCTCAACCTGGCCGCGGGCATCCTGTTGTCCCTGCTGTTGTCTTTGGGCGTGGCGTTCCTGGTGGAGTCCATGGACAACACCATTCGGGACCGCGCCGACGTGGAGAACATCAACGGCGTCAGGTTCCTGGGCATCCTGCCCAGCATCGGGCGTACGCTGCACGCGGTGGGTGTGGACGAGTACTCCCAGGAGCGTGACCTGTACCCCATCACGCACCCCAAATCCAGCGTGGCCGAGCAGCTTCGCTCCATTCAAACCAACGTCATGTACAGCGGCGGCGAGAGGCCCCGGGTCCTGCTGGTTGTCAGCCCTTCGCCTCGTGAAGGCAAGACCACGGTGGCGTGCCAGCTTGGCATCACCATGGCCATGTCCGGGCTGCGCACGGTGGTGATTGACACTGACATGCGTCGTCCCCGTCTGCACAAGGCCTTTGGCCTAAAGCCCAAGGACGGCGGTGTGGCAGCCTATCTGGTGCAGGGCGGGCACATCGGCAACTACATCATCCCCACGCAGGTGCCCAACCTGGATCTGTTCGGCTGCGGCATCCGTCCTCCCAACCCCATTGAGCTGGTCCAGTCGCCGGCCTTCGGGCACATGGTGGAGGAGCTCAAGCGTCGCTACGACCTGCTCTTGTTCGACTCGCCGCCCCTGCTGGCGGTGGCCGACAGCCGCATCATCGTGACGCACTGCGACCAGGTGGTGTGCGTGGCGAAGTCCGGCCGGACCACCAGGGACGCACTGAAGGAAGCGCGGGACATGCTGTGGAGTGTGTTCCCCGATCCAATCGGCTGCGTCGTAAACGATGTGGACATCTCCAGCGGTTCGTATCACTATTACTACTATTACGGACGCAAATACGGATACTATGCCACTCCGGACGACATTCCGGATGAGGCGGAGGGCACGGCAGGGCTGTCCCGAGCTGCTTTGCTGGCGAGAGTGAGGAACCTATGGCGAAACCGGTCGGTATAGATCTGGGAACCACCAACTCCTGTGTCGCCGTGATGGAGGGCGGGTCGCCCGTGGTCATCGCCAACCCGGAGGGAGGCCGCACCACGCCCTCGGTGGTGGCCTTCAACGACCAGGGAAAGCTGGTCGGCGTGGTTGCCAAGCGCCAAGCCATCACCAACCCCGAGAGCACCGTCCTGGCGGTCAAGCGCCTCATTGGACGCAAGTACGCCAGCCCCGAAGTCCAGCGCATGAAGAAGTCCTATCCCTTCACGCTGGTGGAGGCCAAGAACGGTGACGCCTACGTGGAGATCCGGGGTCGCGATTACTCGCCCCAGGAGATCTCCGCGCAGATCCTGGAACAGCTGAAAAACTACGCCGAGGAGTACCTTGGCGAGACCGTCACCCAAGCAGTCATCACCGTCCCCGCCTACTTCAACGATGCCCAGCGGCAGGCCACCCGTGACGCGGGTCGCATTGCCGGCCTGGAGGTGCTGCGCATCATCAACGAACCCACGGCGGCGGCCCTGGCCTTTGGCCTCAATCAGGAGACCCGGGGCAGGCTGGCGGTCTACGACCTGGGCGGTGGCACCTTCGATATCTCGATCCTGGAGGTGGGCGAGGGCGTGTTCCAGGTGAAGGCCACCCACGGGGACACCTTCCTGGGCGGCGAAGACATCGACATGCGCATCGCGGGCATGGTGGTGGAAGAGTTCAAGCAGCGCGAGGGCGTGGACCTGGGCACCGACTTTGTGGCCCTCCAGCGCATCAAGGAAGCCTCTGAGAAGGCCAAAATAGAGCTGTCCGTCCTGGACGAGACGGAGATCAGCCTGCCCTTCGTGTTCGCCGACGCCAAGGGGCCGCGCCACATCAAGCGCACCCTGACGCGGCAGGAACTGGAGCGCCTGTCCGAGGACATCATCGAGCGCACCGTGTTCCACTGCCAGAAGGTGTTGTCCGACATCAACATGGCCGTCGGAGACATCGACGAGGTCCTGCTGGTGGGCGGCATGACCCGCATGCCCCTGGTGCGGGCCAAGGTGGCCAAGTTCTTTGGCAAGGCCCCCAACAACGGCATCGACCCCGATCAGGCAGTGGCTGTGGGCGCGGCCATCCAGGCAGGCATCGTCTCCGGTGAGGTGGACAATGTGCTGCTGCTGGACGTCATCCCCCTGTCCCTGGGTATCGAGACCAAGGGCGGCCTGTTCACGCGGCTCATTGAACGTAATCGCACCATTCCGACTTCCTGCACCGAGGTCTTCACCACCGCTGAGGACTACCAGTCCGTCGTGAACATCCACGTGCTGCAGGGCGAACGGCCCCTGGCCCGGGACAACAAGTCTTTGGCGCGCTTCGAGTTGGTGGGCGTCCCGCCGGCGCGGCGCGGCATCCCCAAGATCGAGGTCACCTTTGAGGTGGACGAGAACGGCATCCTCTCGGTGTCCGCCAGGGATCTGGCCACGGGCAACGAGCAGTCCGTCCGTGTGCGCCCCTCCAGCGGCCTCTCCGAGAACGAAATCGAGCGCCTGGTCAAGGACGCCGAGCAGTTCCGCATCGAGGACGTGGAGCGCAAAGAGTTGGTTGAGTTGAAGAACAAGGCCGAGTCCCTGATCTACACCACCGAACGCTCGCTGGTGAAGTTCGAGACCTACCTGACGGACGAAGAGACGGCCAAGATCCGCAGCGACCTCATCAAGTGCCGTGACGCGCTGGACGAGGACGACCTGGAGGCCATCAAGAAGTCCATGTATGACCTGGAGAACAGCTCCTACCGCATTGCCGAGGTCATGTACCGCGACCTCACCTGAGGCCCCCCGACAACGGGCGCCGTCTACTCTCTATCCAGATCCCTGTGAATGAGGCTGACCTGTTCATCCCCCAGGATGGACCGGAAATGGGCCGCCACCTGCTCGGCCGCCACCACTGAACGGTGTCTGCCGCCGGTGCAGCCAAAGGCCACTGTGGCCACGGGCTTGCCTTCCTGCCTGTTGGAGGGGACGGCCAGTTCCAGGAAGGGCAGCAGGGTCGCCAGGGTCTGCTGGTACTCGGGGCGGGCCTGCAGCCAGTTGCGCACCGGGGCGTCGCAGCCGTTCATGCGGCTGAGGTTGGGTTGGAAGTAGGGGTTGGGCAGGAAGCGCAGGTCGAACACGTAGGAGGCGTCGCCGGGCAGGCCGTACTTGAAGCCGAAGGACAGCACGTTCAGGTGGAAGGCCTCGTCCACCGCGCCCAGGAAGCCGCGGATGGCGAAGCGCAGGTCGTGGACGTTCATGTGGGTGGTGTCGATCACAAGGTCCGCCTTGCCGCGCAGTTCCTGGCACAGCAGGGCCTCCTTCTCGATGGCCAAGGAGATGAGGGGCGAGTCCCGGGTCACCAGGGGATGGCGGCGGCGGGTCTCGGCGTAGCGTTTCAGCAGCACCTCCCGGTCCGCCGTGAACAGCAGCAGCCGCACCGTATGGCCGCGGCGCTGGCACACCTCCATGGCGTGCAGCACGGTGTTGGGGAAGTCCGCCTCCCGGCTGTCCAGCACCAGGGCCACTCGCTGCAGTTCGGGGTCTCGCTCGAAGAAGGCCGTGAGGGTGTCCGCAAGCTCCGCGGGCAGGTTATCCACCGCGAAGTAGCCCAGGTCCTCAAGGATGCTGAGGGCCCCGGACTTGCCCGCACCGGACATGCCCGAAACGATGACTATCTGCAGGGGGCCGGGTTTGTGCGTCATGGTTCATCCGCCTGTGGGGGTCAAGTCTACAGCACCTTGATTCGATCTGACGACGAGGGAAAGCCCAGTTGCTGACGGTACTTGGCCACGGTGCGGCGGGCAATGGAGATGCCCTCCTGGGCCAGCACCTCCACGATGGTCTGGTCACTCAGGGGATTGGCCCGGTCCTCGCCCTGCACCAGCGCCTTGATGCGCGACTTGATGGCGGTGCCGGCCTTGTCCTCGCCGTCCGAGGACTTGATCCGTGACCCGAAGAAGTACTTCAGCTCGAAGATGCCGCGTGGCGTCTGGGCGTACTTGTTGGTGGTGACGCGGCTGATGGTGCTCTCGTGCATATCCACGGCCTGGGCCACGTCGTGCAGCTTGAGGGGCCTCAAGGCGGCCTCGCCCAGTTCCAGGAAGTCGCTCTGGGCGTTGAAGATGGCCTCGGCGACCTTCTTCATGGTGGACTGGCGCTGGTAGATGGACCGCACCAGCCATTCCGCCGAGCGGATCTTGTCGCGGATGTAGTCCCGGTCCTGGCGCTCCAGCTTGCGGGTGTTGATGGAGCGGTAGAAGCCGCTGATGCGCAGCTTGGGCAGGCCACTCTCGTTGAGGTCCACCACAATCTTGCCGTCGCTGTCCCGAAAGACCTCCATGTCCGGGACGATGTACTCCGGCTCGTGGTGGTTCCAGGACTTGGCGGGCTTGGGGTCCAGATTTCCGATGAGCTCCACCACGCGCTTGACCTCCCGGGCCGGGACGCCCAGCTTCTGGGCCAGCCCAGAGGCGGCGCGACCAACGATTTCGTCCAGGCAGGTGGTGATGACCAGATGCAGCAGGCTGTCCAGGGGGAAGGCCGTCTGGGCCTGCACCAGCAGACACTCCCGCAGGTCCCGGGCGGCCACGCCCACGGGGTCCAGGCGTTGCACCCGGGGCAGCACTGTCTCGAACAACTGGGGGCTGACACCGGTGCGGTCCATCACGGCCTGGATGCCCTCGTCCCGCAGGTAACCGTCGTCCTCCAGGTTGCCGATGATCTCCCGGGCCACCAGCTCCTCGTCCAGCGAGAACTCGCCCATCTGAAGCTGCCACAGCAGGTGCTCGGTGAGGGTCTCGGAGCTGCCCGTCCGGCTTTCAATGGAGGGCATGTCGTCGTCGTCCGAGCGGTTCCTGGGTTCTTCGTCCGTGGGCCGAAACTCGGAGTACTTCTCCAGCAGGCGGTCGAAGTCGATTTCCTCGCTGCTGGCGGGCACTGACTCGGGTTCCCGGGCGCCCGTCTCCTCGCCTGTGGTCATGCCCGCTTGCCGCAGGTCATCGGAGGCGCTGTACAGGTTTGTGGCGGGCTCCTCGGCGGCCTGGGCCGCGGGTGCCACCGTCTCCTCCTGCTCGTCTTCCAGTTCCAAGGCGGGGTTCTCCTGAAGCTGGACGGACACCTCTTGCACCAGTTCCAGCGTGGACAACTGCAGCAGCTTGATGGCCTGCTGCAGCTCCGGGGTCATCTGGAGCGTCTGTTGGAGCTTGATTTCCTGCTTCAGTTGCATGTCTTTGACCTCAACAACCGGGCGGGAATATAGCACCTTGGGTGGGGGCTTGGCAACTGTGTAAGCAAAGATTGTGCCGAAACCCTAGAGGCTGCCCAGCGCCTTGTCCAGACGGCCGATGGCCTTCAGGTAGGAGATCCGGGCCAGGGTCACCCGCAGGTCCCCCAGCAACACCTGAATCCGGGCCGACAGGTATTCGCGGTTGGCATCCAGCACGGCGGTCTGGTCTGCCACGCCCAGCTCGTACTGCTTCTCCACCAAGCGGTAGTTCTCCTTGGCCAGCTCTTCAAGCTTGCGGCCCTGGGTCAGGGTGAGCTGGCTGGACTCCAGTTCGTTGCCGGCGTTGTTCACCTCGGTGCGGGCTGCCAGCAGGCTGGCCTCGCGGCGATACTGGACCTCCCGAAGCTTGGCCTTGGCGTCCCCCAGGGCGATGATCCGCTGGGCCCGGTCGAAGATGCTCCAGCTAAGGGTGACGGTGGCGTTCCAGCTGGTGTGGTCGCCGCTGAACCCCGTGGCGCTGGTGGCGTTGTAGTTCCAGGCGCCCTTGATGGTGGGCAGGAAGCGCAGGTAGACGTCCGTGACGCCCAGGCGGGTCATCTCCACGGTCTTGTCCAGGATCTGCAGGTCCTTGCGGGCGGCAAGCTGGGAGTCGGCGGCGGGCTTGGGCTCCACCACGAACTCCACCGCGGGGGGCACCACCTTGAAGTCGGGGTCGTCGCGGC
Source organism: uncultured Myxococcales bacterium (assembly GCA_903923815.1). Classification (GTDB taxonomy): domain Bacteria; phylum Myxococcota_A; class UBA9042; order CAIXZC01; family CAIXZC01; genus CAIXZC01. Next base: position 12,935 of record CAIXZC010000359.1, on the reverse strand, counting down.
CCAGCACCAAGGCCAGGGTCCGGCGGGTGTTGCGCAGGGACAGGCGGGCCAGGTCCAACGCCTGGGAGGCCTGGGTCTGGCTCATCTCCAGGCGCAGGCGTTCGTTCTGCAGGGCGGTGCCGCTGGCCTCCCGCAGGCGCAGCAGGTCCAACAGCTTGCCGGTGATCTGCAGCTGCTCGGTGGCCAGGTCCTCGGAGGCCTGGGCCAGGGAGATGGTGTAGTAGAGCTGGATGACCATGAACATGAGGTTGTCTTCCGAGAGGCTGCTGTCCAGGACCGCCGCCTCCAGGCTGTGCTTCATGTAGGGGATGGCGGGGAAGGCGCGGGCGTTCAGCAGGTCCATGCCCACGGTGAGGGTGGCGTCGAAGTTGTTGTACTCCTGCATGACGATGGGGCCGCTGCTGCTGCTGCTGCTGCCGGCCGGGGCGCTGCACAGGGCCGGCGCCGGACCCATGGTGGCGGTGTTCCAGGCGGGGCAGTTGAGGGCCGCCAGCGCCCCCAGGTCCCCCAGGCCCCCCATATTCACCGCAATCTCCTTGTCGGCGCGGCGGTAGGTGCCGGTGGTGGTGACGAAGGGAAACAGGAAGGTCCAGGCCTGGTTGACCTGACTTTTGGCCTGTTCGATCTTCTCGGACGAGGCCTTGAGCGCGGGGTGGTACTTGCGGGCGGCCTGGAGGCTGTCCGGGAGGGATAGCTCGGGGAGGGCCTCGTAGGATGACTGGGCGCTTGCGGGCCCGGCGGCCAGCAGGGTGACCCAGACGGTGAGCAGGGTGAGGATGTTCTTCATGGGCTGCTCCTAGCTGTTCATCATGGCGCTGATGCCCGAGATCAGGCGAATCGCCACCAGGGTCAGGAAGAGAAGGCCAGCCACGGTGATGGCGGTCTTGACGCGGGGGTGGCGCGCGAAGAAGTCGGCCATGCGGCACTTGGTCTTCTCGGTCAGGTAGTAGAGGGCCGGCACCATCAGCAGGGTCAGGATGGTGGCGAAGGTGAGGCCGTAGATGACCGACACCGCCATGGGCCCCCAGAACTCCATGGAGCTGGTGCCCGTCTCGATGTGCATGGTCTTGAAGTCGATGTCGATGCCCTGGGCCATGGGGACCAGACCCAGCACGGTGGTGCCAGCGGTCAGCAGCACGGGGCGGGTGCGCAGGCGCCCTGACTCCACCACGGCCTCCTTCAGGGGACGGCCCTTTTCGCGCTGCTGGTTGATGAAGTCGATGAGCACAATTCCATTGTTCACCACCACCCCCGCGAGGCTGATGATGCCCAGGCCCGTCATCATGACCGAGAAGTTCATGCCCGTGATGATGATGCCCCAGAACACGCCGATGAGGGACAGCAGCACCGTGAACAGGATGATGGAGACCTGGGAGAAGCTGTTGAACTGGGTGAGCAGGATGATGGCGATGAGGAAGATGCCGATGAGGAGGCTCTTGGCCATGAAGGCCTGGGACTTGGCCATCTCTTTGTTTTCGCCGGTGTAGGACAGGTCCGCGCCGCGGGGCTTGTAGCCCTTCAAGGCCTTCTGGACGTCCATGAGAATTTCGGCGCCGGGGCGGCCTTCGGCCTCGCCCGACACGGTGACCACGCGGTTGCCGCCAAGGTGGCGGATGCTGGTGGTGCCCAGGCCGCTGTCGATGCGGGCGATCTGGGAGATGGGGATCTGCTTGCCCTCCTTGCCCGCCACGGTCAGGGACATGACGTCCTCCTGGCGCAGGCGGTAGGAGTCCTGGAGGCGCACGGTGACGTCGTATTCGTTCTCGCCGATGCGGTACTGGGTGGCCTTGGTGCCGAAGATGGCGGTGCGCACGGTGCCGGCCACGGCCTGCAGGGGGTTCTCGACCAACTGGCGGGAGATCACGGGGTCGATGACGAGGCCCAACTCGGGGCGGCCTTCAGCGTAGTCGTCGGACAGATCGGTGAGGCCCTTGATGCCCTTGATCTTGGCCTGGATCTCGTCCGCCACGTTGGACAGCAAGGTGAAGTCGTCACCGGAGATCTCGATGTTCACGGGGGCGCCCGAGGGCGGCCCCATCTTCTGTTTGGAGATCTCCACCTTGGCGCCGGAGATGGCCTGGGTGCGGGCGCGGAGGCGCTCGATGGTGAAGAGGGGGTTCTCCTTCCAGTCCGTCCGATCCAGGAAGTCCACCGTGGCCCGGGCGTTGATGGGGCTGGTGCTGCCAAAGAGCTTGTTGCCGGCGGCGCCCACGTCCATGACGAAGTGCTTCACGTTGGTCTCGGGCTTGATCATCTCCTCAAGCTGCCGGGCCAGGCGGTCCGTGTGGAAGATGTTGGAGCCCTGCTGGGCCTCCAGGTCGATGGCCACGGTCTCGGGGGTGGTGGAGGGGAAGAACTCGACCATGGGCTTGTAGGCGGCCAGCGCCATGACGGACAGCACGAAGAAGACCACGATGGAGCCCACGAAGATGGCGCCGTGGCGGATGCAGAACAGCAGCAGCAGTTCGTACTTGTCGCCCAGCCAGCCGGTGATCATCTGGGTGCGGCTCTTCTTGGTAGGCGGCGGGGGCATGAAGCTGGCGGCGATGACGGGGTTGATGATGACGGCCACGAAGAAGGAGGCCGACAGGGTGACTATGAGCGTGAGGGGCAGGTAGCCCATGAATTTACCCATGATGCCCGGCCAGGACAGCAGGGGCACGAACACCGCCACGGTGGTCAGGGTCGACGAGAACACGGCCCAGTAGACCTCTGCGGTGCCGTCCTCGGCGGCCTGCAGGGGGGTCTTCTTCTCGACCGAATAGTGACGGTAGATGTTCTCCACCACCACGATGGCGTTGTCCACCAACATGCCCAGGGCCAGCACCAGGGAGAACAGCACCACGAAGTTCAAGGTCACGTCCATGGAGGCCAGGATCATGAACGAGACCAGCATGCTCAAGGGGATGGCCACGGCCACGAAGACGGCGTTGCGGCCGCCGATGAACAGGAACAGCACCAGCAGCACCAGCACCAGGGCGGCGATGATGTTGTTCTCCAGCTCGTTGACCATCTTGGCGATGCGGTCCGACTGGTCGTTCAGGTAGGCCACCGTGGTGCCCTTGGGCAGCGAGGGCTGGGCCTTCTCCATGATGCGCTTGACCTGGGCCACCACCTTGATGATGTTGGCGCCGGGGTTCTTCTTGACGGAGATGGAGACGCCCGGCTTGCCCACATAGCGGGACATGGTGGTGACCTCTTTGAAGTCGTCCACCACGCGGCCGATCTCGTGGACCCGCACGGGACGGCCGGACTTGACACCCACCACGTAGTTCTCAAGCTCCAGGGGGTCCTTGAGCTCCTTGTCGATGCGCAGGGTGTAGCGCAGCTTGCCCTGGTCGATGTGCCCCCCGGGGACGTTGACGTTCTCGGCGGCCAGGGCCGTGGTCACGTCCTGCAAGGAGATGCCCGCGGCGCGCAGCAGGTGGGGGTTGACCTCAATGCGGACCTCGCGGGTGAGGCCACCCACCACGTCGGCCTCCAGGACGCCGTCGATCTTTTCAATCTCGTCCGCCAGGTCGTCCGCCAGGTTCTTGAGGCGCACCAGGGGGGCGTCGCCGGAGACGTTCACGGTGACGATGGGCCAGTCGGAGCTGGAGATCTCGCGGATCTCGGGCTCCTCGATGTCCTGGGGCATGTCGGGGCGGGCCCGGTTCACGCGGTCCCGTACGCGCTGCATGGCGTCCGTGATGTCCGTGTCCGGCAGGAACTTGAGGACCACCATGGACATGCCCTCGGCCGAGGTGGAGTTCATCTCCTCCACGTCGTTGAGGTCCTCGAACTCCTTCTCGATGCGGTTGGTGACAAGCTGCTCCACGTCTTCCGGGGAGGCCCCAATGTAGGGCACCAGCGTCATCACATAGGGCATCTTGATGTCGGGGGTGGACTCCCGGGGCATGCCCAGATAGGAGACCATGCCAACAATAACCAGCAGGAAGACGAAGACCAGGATGGTGGTCCTGTGCTTCAGCGCAAACAGTGTGAGGGGCATCTACTTCTTCTCCTCCCAGGGGGATTCGGGGTCGCCCTGGAGGTAGCTGTCCAGGCCCTTTTGAATCTTGGAGACGGTGACCTGATCGCCGTCGTTCACCAGGCGGCTGCCCTCGGTGATGACGCGGTCGCCGGGCTTGAGGCCTTCCTTGATGGCCGCCACGGCGTTCTGCACCGCGGCCACCACGACGCGCTGTTCGCGGGCGGTGCCGGAGACCTCCACCATGACCAGCTTGCCGCCCTCCGTCTCAGTGACGGCGGAGTCGGGCACCAGGGGCAGGCGATAGGATTCAATGATGGGGAAGGCTTCGCAGATCTGGCCGGCGCGTAGCTTGCCGTCGCGGTTGTCCAGCTCGACCTCCACGTCGAAGGTGCTGTTCTGGGGGTTGGAGTTGAGGGCCATGCGGGTGACCTTGGCGGCCCGCGGCTTGTCCTCACCGGTGCAGCGCAGGTCCACGCCACTGCCTTCCTTGAGCTGGCCCATCTCCTTGCCGGGCAGGTAGAACACGGCCTTGGGGCGGTCCATCAGCAGCAGGTTGAACAGGGGCGTGCCCACGCCCACGGTCTCGCCCAGATCCACGAAGCGCTTGGCCACCACGGCCTTGGCGCCTTCTTCGATGCGAGGCGTCAGGGTGGTCTTGGACAGGGCCAGCTTGGCGCCATCCAGGGCCAACTCGGCCAGCTTGGACTGGACGGCCGCGTTGGCCACTTCGCTCTTGCGCAGCTCCAGCGTGTCCATGGCGGCCTTGGCGGCGTCCCTCATGGCCTCGGCCTGGCGCAGGGCGGCCTTGGAGGCGCTGCGGTTCTCCTCTCGGGCACCCTTTTCAACCAGTTCCCAGGCCAGCGTGGCGCGGCGCAGTTCGGCGTCGGTGGCCTTGAAGGCGGCCTCGGCGGCGTCGAACTGCTGCTTGGTGGAGGCCCCCGCCTCGAACAACTGCTTTACCCGCAGGTACTGGGCCTCGGCGTTCTTGAAGTTGGCCCGGGAGGCATCCTGGGCGGCCTTGATCTGCTTCTTCTCCTCGGGGCGAGCGCCGTTCTCCACCAGGCGCAGGTTGGCCTGGGCGGCCTCCACGCCACCTTCGGCCTGGGACAAGGACGCCTCCAGGCGCTTCTTCTCGATCTCCAGGTTCTGGGCCATGCGCTCGTGGGAAAGCTTGGCGGCCTCCAGGTTCTGTTCAGCCTGGGCCAGGGCGATCTCGTACTGGCGCGAGTCCAGGCGCAGCAGGGTGGTGCTGGCCTCCACGGTGGCGCCCTGGTCGACGGGCAGCTCGACGACCACGCCGGGCAGCTCCGCGCTGATGGTGATGTCCGCCCGGGGGTTCACGACGCCGAAGTAGTTGCCGCGCCGCTCCAGGAGGCCGTTCTTGACCTCCATGACCTCCACGGGGGTCTTCTCGCGGGCCTTGGCGGGGGTGACCTTGGGGCCCTTGGGGGGGCAGCCGCAAAGCAGAAGTGAGAGGGTTGCAAAGGTGAGCACCAGAAGGGAACGACTCATCACAGGCTCCTTCCTGCGAAAGGGGACCGGCACAATGCGGCGCATCATATTCCCGCTTAAACGACTGTTCAATAGAAATCTTATTGGAGGGCTTGGCGCAAGATGCGGGCACGCACCAGTTGCTGCGAACTGAGGGTCGGGCCGGGCAGGCCCAACTGCGCCTGAGACAGCAGGGCATCTACGGCGGCCAGGGCCTCGGCACGTTGGCCCAGGGCTGCCAGACAGCGGGCGGTCAGCAGGGTCTGGGTGGGGTCCAGGTCCAGCGTCAGGGACGGAGGCGCCGCGGGGTCGCACAGCACCGTCAGCGGGCTTGTGGGGGGGGCCGGGGGGGACGCAAGGCAGGTACGCAGGCGGGCCGCCAGTTCGGGGCCGCCGGGCTGGTCCAGGGCCACGAAGACCTCCGCCACGTCGTCCAGGAAGAGGGGCGCAAAGCGAGCCCGGTCGAAGTCGTACAGGGGGAAGGGCGCCGGGTGCACCAGAAGCTGGAAGGGCGCGGTGGCGTGGGCGGCCTCCAGGGCGGGCCGGCGGGTGGAGACGCGGTCCAGGGCCGCCAGGGTCTGGGCCTCCGCCGGGCTGAAGTTGCCCCGGCCGTCGGAGAACACCGTGGTGCCGGGCCCCAGGGCGTACAGCAGGTAGCCGCCCCAGGGGGCGTGATTGAAGACCTTGCCGGTTATGCCGCAGCCCCGCAGAAGTCCGGCGGCGTTCTGCGGGAAGTGGCCGGGCATGAGGGTCAGGGGGGCGGCGGCCAGGGCGCGGGCGGGGCCGCCCGAGAGGGTGAAGACCTGGTGGTGCAGGCCAAAGGCCAGCAGGACGGAGGCCAGGAGGGCGGTGGCCAGCACCGCGGTGGCACGGTTGGGCCCGCTTGCTGACGCGCGCGGTTCAGACGAAGCATCGCCGCGCACTGAGCAAGCGGATTGCCCCGCAGGAACATAGCCGCGCACGGAGTAAGCGGATCGTCCCGCAAGATACGCCAGCGCGGGGACCAGCGCGGGCAGCCACAGGAAGCGCACGTGGCGGGTGGCCAGATAGCACAGCGGCAGGGTCAGCAGGGCCGGCAGCAGCAGCCGACCCCAGGGACGGAGGCCGGGGTTGGCCAACAGCCACAGGGCCAGGGCCAGCAGGGGCCACAGGACGATGCCCAGGGCGCAGGTCACTTGGAAGGCCCCGGCGGCGTGGTGCAGCAGGAAGGTGGGGGCGTCCATCCACTCGGGGATGAAGGCGCGGCTGGCATCCAGCATGGAGAAGGCCTGGACCACGCCCGTCAAAAACCCTGGGGCCAGGGGCAGGCCCAGCAGGGCCAGGGCCTCCAGGGCAGACTGGCGCAGGGCCCCGGGGCGGGTGAGGGCGGGCTCGTCGGGCAGCAGGGCGCGGGCGGCGAAGCGGGCACCCAGCAGCACCGGCAGCAGCAGCACCCCGCCGGCATGAAGGCTTGCCCAAAGCAGGGCCAGCAGGCCCAGGCCCAGGATGCGCCAGGGGCCCAGAAAGCCGGGCCGGAACAGCCAGGGCAGGACCGCCACCGTGAACAAAAGGTTGAAGGCGTCGGGGCGCTCCCGGACGCGGTCCCCAAAGCCAATCAGCAGCACGGCCACCGCCAGGATTGCGGCGACGTGGCCGGAGCGCCGGGCGACGTGGAAGTACAGCAGGCCAAAGGCGGCGGCGGTGAGGGCCACGTGCAGGAGGTGCAGGGCCTGGAGCCCCCCCGGCCCCCCCAGCCCATAGAGCAGCACCTCGTAGGCCCACTGGAAGCTGTGCCAGGGGCGGGCCGGGTCGGTGTAGGCGAAGATGTCGGTGGAGGGGAGGGCCAGGTGCTGGACCATCCAGCGGCCGGCCTCCAGGTGCCAGAACAGATCGATGTCCCACATGGGGCGCCAGAAGGCCGCGGCCAGCAGGAGGGTCAAGAATATCCCAGCCGCGAACGTAGCGAGTGGAGGCGTTGGCAAAGGCGATCCGCTTACTTCGTGCGCGGCTAGGTTTGGCTGGGTGGGCGATCCGCTTACTTCGTGCGCGGCCAGGTTTGGCCTGCGGGCCGATCCGCTTACTTCGTGCGCGGCTGGGCTTGGTGGGTTGGGGTGCTCAGGCACGGGAGGCCCGGTCCTTGAGGAAGGCGTCCACGGAGCGGTCCCAGGTGGCCTCGGCGTCCTTGGAGAAGTAGCAGGCGGGAAGCTGCCCCTTGGCGCGGTGGTAGGTCAGGCAGTCGCAGCACAGGCCCTTGCGGGGGCAGCCCGGATAGCTGCAGTTGCAGGCCTTGAGATTTTTTTCGGAATTCGGGCAGGCCATAAAAAAATTCCTTCTCGAAAAGCTGCCTCCTTCGAAACAGCAATCAGGAGGAAGCCATGGCTGAGTTACTTCACACAGGTGCTGTTGGTGACGCCGGGGGTGCCCTTCTCGCCGCAGGCCAGCAGGTTGGAGGACAGGCACCAGTTGGCCTTGTCCGCGGCCTCGACGGCGGTGGGGAAGCTGCCCTCGGTCATGGTGACCTGGGCGCTGGCCTTGGCGCCGCTGCTGGTGGCGGGCAGGGGGAAGCCGGTGACGTCGCCCACCTTGCCGTAGGTGAAGGTCAGCACGGAGGTGCCGCCGCAGGCGAGGTCCAGGCTGTCGCCGCCGGTGGAGTTGAGGTCGGGCTTGGTGCCGTAGAAGTAGGTCTTGGTGGTGCCAAGGTTGATGCCCGAGGAGGCCAGGGCCTGGATGAAGACCAGGAAGTCCTTGCCGGGGATGAAGGTGCCGGCGGCCACGGTGCCCTTGGCGGCGGCGGCGTCGGTGAGGGTGCAGCCGGAGAGGTCCAGCTTGTCGGCGCTGAGGTTGATCAGCTCGAACCAGTCCTTGCCTCCGCCGCAGAGGGTGGCGTTGGTCATGATTTCGGAGACGGCCAGATCGCCCGCCACGGGGACGCGGGCGCAGACAGACTGGATGACGGTCTCCAGGCAGTTGAAGGACTCGGGGCAGGTGCCGCAGGTGCCGCCCTTGCCGTCCGAGCCGCATTCGCGGTTTGCGCAGGCCTCGCCCACCACGCACTGGCCGTTGTCGCAGATCAGGTCGCCCGTGCAGGCGCACATGGTGCCGCAGCCGTCATCGACGCCGCAGGTGTTCAGGACGCAGGAAGGCGTGCAGGGAGTGGTGCAAAGGCCCTCGGTGCAGTTCTCGTTGGGCTCGCAGCCACAGGTGCCGCTGCAGCCGTCAGAGCCGCCGCACTTGCCGTCCTCGCACACGGGGGTGCAGTCGCAGGAGGGGTTGGCCACGCCGGGGGTGGCCAGGTCGGCGCCGCAGGCGGCCGTCACGCCAGTGGTGGGGTGCCACAGGGTGGGGTTGTACCAGTCGGAGGTGGGGGCGGCCTTCTCCACGCAGAGGGCCAGGGAGGCGCCGGCCACGGTGTTGGGCAGGGCGCCCACAGCGCTGCCGCCGTAGTGCACCTTGAAGACGGTGGTCAGGACGCCGTCGGCGTCGGGGCAGTCCAGGCCCAGGTCCTCGTCGTTGGCGTTGAAGTCCACCTTGGCATAGATGTAGTTCTCGGTGATGTTGGCCATGTCGGCCTTGGCCAGCAGCGCGATGCCCTTGGCGGGGATGAGGACTTGCTTGGCGATGGTGTGGCGGCCCGAGAGGGTGGCGTCGTAGATGACGCAGCCGGCCAGGTCGAAGACCTTGTCGGTGGTGTTGTACAGCTCGAACCAGTCGGCGGAGGCGCAGGCGCCGGTGGAGCGGGACATGATCTCCACGGGGACCACTTCATCCTTGGCCGGGGAGGCGGTGGAGATGCAGGCGTTCTTGCCGCCGATGGTGGCGCAGGCGAAGCCCTCGGTGCAGGTGCCGCAGGAGCCACCGCAGCCGTCGTCGCCGCAGGCCTTGTCGGTGCAGGAGGCGACCACGGGGCAGTTGCACTCGCCGGCCTCGCACAGCAGCCCGGAGGGGCAGCCTCAGGTGCCGCCGCAGCCGTCGTCGCCGCCGCAGGAGACGTTGTCGCAGGTCTTGACGCAGGAGCACTTGTCGTTGGGCAGGCCCGGGGTGCCCTTGTCGCCGCAGACGGAGACGGGGCCGGGTGACACCAGCCAGTTGGCGGGCAGCAGCACATTGGCGGCGGTGGGGGCGTCGGCGCCGATCTTCTCGGGGCAGAACTGGATGGAGGCGCCGGCGGCGGTGGCGGGCAGGGCGTCCGCGCCGCCGAAGGTCACGCGGAAGATCTCCACGGGGGTGCCGCCCGCGTCGGGGCAGGACAGCCACAGTTGTTCGGTGCCGGAGGCGTTCAGGTTGGGCTTGCTGCTGACCAGGGCCTCGGCCACGCCGGGGATGTCACCGCCGGCGAAGACCACGCGGGCCCCCGCGGGGATGATGACGGGCACCTGGATCTTGGCAGCGCCGGAGGCAGAGGCGTCCCCCACCGAGCAGCCCTGCAGGTTCAGGTTCCGGGCGCTGAGGTTCCACAATTCAAACCAATCGTAGCCGCCGCAGCCCACGCCCGTGACGGAGCTGATCTCGCTGGGCACCACTTCGCCCACAGCGGGGGCGGCAGCGCACACGTTCAGGTCGCCCACGGCAGCGCAGGCATAGCCCTCGTCGCAGGTGCCGCAGGAGCCGCCGCAGCCATCGTCGCCGCAGGCCTTGCCCGTGCAGTCGGGCTCCACCGGGCAGACGCAGGCCAGTTCCTGGCACTCGCTGGCGCCGCCGCAGCCGCAGGTGCCGCCGCAGCCGTCGGGGCCGTCGCAGGAGATGAGGTCGCACACGGTGTCGCAGTCGCAGTCGGGGTTGGCGGTGCCGGGGGTGCCCAGGTCGCCGCAGCCGAAGTCCGTGCCGCCGCCCACCAGCCAGTTGGCGGGGTCCAGCATGGCGGCCGCATCGGCGCCATCGGCGAGGCGGTCAAAGCACAACTGGGCGGACTTGCCCTTGGGGGCCAGGGGCAGGGCGTCGGTGCCGCCGTACTTGATGTTGAAGATCTCCACCTGGACGCCGTCGCCGTCGGGGCAGGTCATGAACAGGCGGTCGCCGGTGTTGTTCAAGGTGGGCTTGCCCCCGAAGATGTACTCGCCGTCGACGCCCGCCAGGTCGGCGGAGGCCAGCAGCAGCAGGCCCTCGGCGGGGACCACTGCGTCGGTGATGGTGTGGCGGCTGGTGCTGTCGTCGCCCAGGATGCAGCCCTTCAAGGACAGGTTGCGGTCGGACAGGTTGTACAGCTCGAACCAGTCAGCAGCGGCGCAGCCGTCGCCACCAGCGGGCAGGATCTCCACGGGGACCAGTTCGCCGGGCAGGGGAATGCCCACGCAGGCAGCCGTGGCGTCGGTGGAGGCGCAGGCCTCGCCCTCGCTGCACGTGCCGCAGGAGCCGCCGCAGCCGTCGTCGCCGCACTCGCGGTTGGTGCAGTCGGGGGTGACGGCGCACACGCAGGTGCCATCCTCACAGTCGGAGTTGGCGCCGCAGCCGCAGATGGCGCCGCAGCCGTCGTCCGCGCCGCAGGTGCCGGGGACGCAGGTGGGGTCGCAGTCATACAGGATGTTGGCTGCGCCGGGGGAGCCCAGCACGGTGCCGCAGCCCATGAGGCCACGGGGGGTGACCTTCCAGTAGGCCGGGTCCTGGAGGATCTCGGGGGTCAGGTCGGCGCCGGCGCCCAGGGCGGCGTCAATGAGGTCCTGGAACACGCCAATGGAGGCGCCCTCGACGCAGGCGGGCAGCTTGCCCTCGCCGCCGCCGTAGACTACCTCGAAGATGACCTGATAGCTGGCGGTGTCGCCCAGGTCGTCGCGGGTGGGGGGGCAGGACAGGCGGATGGTGTCGCCGGTCTTGTTCAGGCTGGGCTTGGCGCCAAAGGCGAAGGTGGACTCGACGCCGGGGATGGTGTTCTTGGACAGCAGGGCGTAGCCGCCGTTCTCAGTCGACGGGGGCAGGCGCACGGGGGAGGCGATGGTGAGGGTGCCGGTGGCGGTGGCGTCGGCCAGGATGCAGCCCTCCAGGCTGAAGGCCTCGTCGGACAGGTTGCGCAGCTCGAACCAGGTCTGGTCCGCGCAGGAGGCGCCGGGGTTGGACAGGATCTCGGTGACGGCCAGGTCGCCCGGCTGGGGGGGGTTGCCCTCGAAGCGGATCTCGGGGGCGGCCCCGGGGGTACCCAGGTCGGTGGAGCCGGGGATGGCGGCCTTCCAGGCGTTGCTCCAGGCGCCGCACGTAACGGGGCTGGCTTCAACGTCGTCGCAGGCGAAGAAGTCGGGGTGCAGTTCCAAGGAGATGCCCTCGGTGGCGGGGGGAAGGGTGGGGGCGTCCGCCAGACAGTCAGTGGTGGCGCCCACCTTCACCTTGAAGACCTCGTTGCCCTGGAGGTCGCGGATGGTCAGGGTGAAGTCCGCGCTGGGGAGGGCGAAGCTCTTGGGGTACATGTAGGTGGGGACGGCGGCCGTCGTGTTCAGGCCCTCGGTCTCGTCCTCCTGCTGGTCCAGGATCATGTAGCCGCCGGCGGGCACGGTGACGGCGTCCTGGCCCTTGAAGACCATGGTCTGGGTGCTCTTGCCGGTGGGCTGGATGAACAGCCTAAAGTCCCGCAGGTCCAGGTCGCTGGCCGTGCTGTTGTAGACCTCCATCCACTCGTAGCCCGTCTTCTTGGGGTTCTTGGGGTCGGCCATGAACTCGGTGATCATGAGGGCGCACAGCTCAGTGTTGGTGACATCGTTGTCGCCGCCTCCGCCGCCGCCTCCGCCGCAGGACGCGCCAAACAGGACAACGGAAAGCAATGCCAGCATTTTTCCGAACTTACGCATACGCACCTCCAGAGCTTTTATTGGCCACGCAAACCAAGGCCGCAAGATACCCAAGTTCCCCCAACAAAAAAAGCACAAAAACAGCCACCTAGGGGGCTGTGTTCCTGTCCATCCGAACCCCGACCGCAAGGGAGGGGGCTGTTGCCAAACAGCCTTGCCCAACGCTTCTTCAGCGTACGACGGCCCTCACCCCTCACTCCCCTCCCCCAGCATGGGGGAGGGGAAGGACTCAGGCGCGTGCTCCAAGTATTCCTTCCCCCGCCCGGGGGAAGGTGGCGCGCAGCGCCGGATGAGGGGGTCACGTGGCCACATCAGCGAGCCCGGGCCCGATACAGCCGGATCTTCCTTACGGTCGCAGCCGCCTGCGGTCGCTCGCTCTCCGGGCGGCCCCATGGCCCGGCGTTCGCCGGGATGGGGCCCCCTCCGCGCTCCCTGCGGCGGCTGCTCACCGCTGGCGAAGGGACCCCATGGGTCCGCCCGAACCCCGACCGCCAGGGAGGGGGTACCTCGCTGCGTCACCTGCCTCCCCTACTGTTTCGTTCCATCGCGCCACCGGGGAAGCCCTTTCTTCGCTGGACCGCCCGCCCCGCCGGTGCTAAAAACCAAGCCGATGCCGGAGTGGTGGAACGGTAGACACCGGGGACTTAAAATCCCCTGGCCCATGCGGCCGTGCGGGTTCAAGTCCCGCCTCTGGCACTTTTATCTAAGGGTCGGGGACTTGG
>CAIXZC010000358.1 GCA_903923815.1 uncultured Myxococcales bacterium | reverse complement strand
CGCACCACCGGGTCCCGGGCGCTGAAGGCCAGGCCTTCTTTCAGCTCCGCCAGCACCGAGCTGCCCCGGGGCCGCCCCGAGGGAGGGCTGTCGGGGATGAGCAAGAGCGCCCAAAGGACGCCCACGAAGGAGATGGCGTTGATGACGAAGCACCAGGCCGGGCCCGCCACGGCGTAGATGATGCCCGCGGCGGCGGGGCCCGTGGCCGTGGCCAGATTGAAGACCATGGAGTTCAAGGCCAGGGCGTTGGTCAGGTCCTTGCGGGGCACCAGTTCCAGCACCATGGCCTGCCGGGCGGGGGCATCGAAGGCCGTGGCCACTCCCAGCAGCAGGGACAGGACCACGATGTGCCAGGGCTCCACCAACCCCGCCCAGGCCAGGGCCGCCAGCACAATGGCCAGGGCCATCATGGCCGCCTGCGTGATGATCAGCAGCCGCCTGCGGGAGATACGATCCGCCAGCACCCCGCCGTAGAGCATGAACAGCCAGGAGGGCATCCCCGAGGCGAAGGTCACATAGCCCAGAAAGGCCGCGGAATGGGTGAGCTCAAATATTAAAAATCCCTGGGCGGTGGCCTGCATCCAGGCCCCCAGCAGGGACACCAACTGGCCGAAGAACCAGACCCGGTAGTGCCGGTGGTGCAAGGCCGCAAAGGTGTTTCGGAGGGTACCGCTGACCCTCAGTTCGTGCTCTTCCAAGTCCTCACCAACGCCACAAGAACCGGTTGGTCCAAAGTCCGCGCAGGCTAACCCCGCGACGGCCTTTTGTCCACACCCTGACCCCCGATGTCCACCCCCGCCCCTTTCGCCAGTCCAAGTAGACGTGAGGGCAGGGTGCCCTCGCGGTGGGTACCAGACGGGGAGGTGGGCAATGGCATGGAGGTGGCTGGCGCTGCTGCTACCCTGCCTGGCCCTGGCGTGCCAGCCCCTGGAGGAGCACCTGCCGCCAGACGCCTCGGGCGAGCTGTGCCCCCTGGAGGACCTGCCCCCCACGCCCCCCGACGCCCAGTTGGTGATCGCCCATCGGGGGCTGGTGTCGCGCTTCCCCGAGAACACCGCCGCAGCCCTGCTGGCCGCCGCAGACGCGGGTGCCAACGCGGTGGAGTTCGACGTCGTGCTGTCCCGGGACGGCATCCCCGTGGTGCTGCATGACTTCCGGCTGGAGCGCATGACGGATTGCCAGGGGGACGCCCGGCTGCTGACCTGGAAGCAGCTTGCGCGGTGCCGCGTGAAGGGCCAACACCCCATCCCCCGGCTGGACGAGCTGTTGCCCACCCTGGGCGCCTATGACAAGTACTTCATCGAGCTGAAGACCGACGCGGGGCAGGCCCGGGCGCTGGCCGCCGCCGTGGGGGGGATCATCAGCGACCTGGGGGCCTTTGACCAGGCGGTGGTCATCTCCTACAACCTGGCGGCCCTGACGGAGCTGCGCCGGCTGTACCCCTGTCCCAGGCTTCACGTCGGCTTCGATGGCCGGACCTCCGCCGTCCCCCTGGCCACCCTGACCCGGGACTTCGACTACATGCTGATGCCCTGGCGGGACCTGGATGGCTGCACCGTGGCCGCCGCCGCCCGCCTGGGGGTGCACCTGGTCACCTACACCGTCGCGGGCCCCAAGGGCCTGGCCCAGCTCCAGGCGCGGCCCTGGGCGGGGCGCCTTGCGGGCATCATGTATGACGACCTGGACCTGCTGGCCAGCGACGGTCTGCCCCTGGTTAGCGGAGCCCAGCGGGCCCGCCAGGAGACCGAGACGTGCCTGCAGCAGGGGCTGGTCCGCAGTCCCCTGGACGGCCATTGTCAGCCTCCCTGCGGTGCCCACACCTGCCCGGCCTGGCAGCACTGCGAGGAGGCCACGGGGCTGTGCCTGGAGACCAAGGGGGCGGCGCAGGGGGCCCTGGAGCTGCTGGACCGCGTGGCCAACCTTCATGGGCAGGGGCCTGTCCCGGGGCGGACGCTGCCCCTGGAGGCCTTCTTGGAACTCTTCTGGGAGGGCAGCCTCTTCGCCCACCGCGCCGACCTGGTGGGGGCCCAGCTTGGGCGGCTGCACCCTGCCCGGCTGTCCCGGGCGGGCCTGGAGTTGGTGGCCCTGCGGGAGCTTGAGGGGGGCCTGTGGCAGGCGGACACCAGGGCGGGGACGCGCTGGTTCCTGGTGCAGGACCGGGGACAGTGGCTGCTGGATCACTTCCAGAATTGAATCCCCCGGTGTTAGAATGCGCCTCCGTTGCGTGAAGGTGGGGGGTGCCAGCTTACCTTGGAGACCGGTGGAACCAACCTCGCGGCCCTGTCCGCGCCGGAAGAACAACTGCTGCTGGCCCAGCTTCGGGCCGGTTCCAGGGAGGCCTTCCGCACCCTGTACCAGCGGTTGTTGGGGCGGGTGCTGGCCCTGTGTCGGCGCCTGCTTGGCGACGAGCAGGCCGCCCAGGACGCCACCCAGGAGGTCTTCCTGAGGGTGTTTCGCTCGTTTCACACGTTCCAGGGGGAGGCCCGCCTGGCCACCTGGGTGTTCCGCATCGCCACCAACGTGTGCCTCACCGAGCTGGCCCGCCGAAGCCGCCGGCCCCAGGACCTGCCAGGACAGGACGGAGCGCCCCAGGATGACCTGGAGGCCCCCCAGCCCAGCCCGGAGACCCTGGTGACCACGGACCAGCTCTTGGCCCTGGTTGAAGGCCTGTCGCCGGACAAACGGGCGGCCTTCCATCTGGCCTTTGTGGAGGGCCTCTCGGCGGCGGAGGTGGGCCAGGTCCTGGGGGAGAGCCGGGAGACCATGCTCAAGCGGCTGCAACGACTGAGAATCGAACTTGCCGGAAGGCTCTGCGGGGGGGCTGCGCCATGACCGATTATCAACACCCGTGTGCCGTGGTTGGAGTGGAGCAGTTGACCGCCCTGGCGGCGGGCCAGCTCTCGGCGCCCGAGGCCCAGACCCTGCGCCAGCACCTGGGCGTCTGCCCCCACTGCCAGCGCTTCTTCCAGTCGGCCCTGGCCCTGGAGCAGCTCTCCGCGGTCCTGCCCCCCACGGAGGTTCCGCCCGAGCTGGCTGACAAGCTGTGGGCGACCCTGGAGCCGGAGGCCCGGCGGGCAGCCTGGCGCGCGCGCTGGCGGGGACTGCTGGAGCCCTTGAAAGAGGGCCTCGCCCTGCCCCTCACCGCCGCCGCCGTGATGGTGGTGCTGCTGATGCTGGTGGCCCGTTGGTATGTGGCCAAGGAGGGGGCCGAGGGGGAGGCCCGCCCGCCCGCCCTGACGGCGACCCTCCCGCAGACCTCTGGCCCCGCCAGGCCCGACCTCCTGGAGCGCGCCCCCCGGCGGCCCCTGGCGGACCTGGAGCAGGCCAGCCCCCTGGACCCCCGGGAGTACGAACCGCGAACCGCACCAGAGGCCCCATTGGCCGCACTGGAACCGGCACCGGCCCTGGAGACCCCACCCCCGCCCCAGGTGACCCCGCCGCCATCCGGCGACGAAATGAAAAGACTGCTGGCCGCAAGCGCGCCCCCAGAGGCGCCCGTGGAGGGGCCCGAGGTCCTGCGCACCCCACGCACCAGCGACCAGCCCCTGAGACTGGCCAGTGGCGCCACCCTCTCCTTCCAGGAGGCCCGGGTCCGGGTGCTGGTGGACCAGCCCCAGCGCGCCCTGTTGGAGCTGGCCTCGGGGGGCGTGGAGGCGGCTGTGCCAAGGCTGCCCCCAGGAGGTTCCCTGGAGCTGACCACGCCGGACGCCAGGGTGACCGTGAAGGGCACCAGGTTCCAGGTGGAGGGCCTGGGAAAGGGTGGCACCAAGGTGGGCGTGCAGGAAGGCACGGTCTGGGTACAGCCCTCCGGCCGCAAGCGGGACCGGGTGGTGCTGACCGCCGGTCAGGAGGCCACGGTGAAGGGCGAGGCTTTGTACCTGCAGGACCTGCTGGAGGAGATGGGCCGGGCCGTCATGAAGGATGACCTGGAGGGGGCCCGGCAGCTTGGCCGGCGCTACCTGGAGGTGACCTCGGCCCCGGAGCGTGCCGGCGAGATGAAGAACCGACTGGCGGGGGTCCTGGAGGAGCTGCAGCGCTACGACGAGGCCCGGGCCCTGTACCGCGAGACTGCCAAGGGCCAGGACGCCCCACTGGTCCGCCAGAACGCCTGGCTGCTGCTGGCCCGCAGCCTGGAAAAAACCGACGGCCCCGCCGCCGCCCTGGACCCCCGCCTGGAGCTCTGGCACCGCTTCCCCAAGGGCGCCTACCTGCGGGAGAACCTCCTGTGGCTTGGCCGCGCGGGCTGCGAGGACCCCAAGCTGTGGCCGGAGCTGCGCCCCGCCCTGGAGGCCGACCTCCCCGGGGATGAGCAGGCCCAGGGCCTCCTTGCCCGCTGCCAGGGGGGCACCCGTTGACGAACCGCTCGGGAACCTGCGCCAGGGTGGCCATCTTGGGGCTGCTGCTGGTCCTGCTGCCGGGCCTGGCCTGGGGCAAGGCCGGTCCCGTACTGGTGGCCCCGGTGCTTGACCCGGACACAGGCGTTCCGGACCAGGAGTTGCTTTGGGAGCTGGCCCTGGCCGCCCGCCTCCAGGGCCTGGAACCGCCCGCCTGGCACTTCGGCGAGGCCCCCGCCGGCGCCTGCAACCAGGGCTGCAGCTCCCTGGAGATTCGTGGCCGGCGCACCCCGGCCGCCAACTACCGGCTGGTCATCACGGGGGCCGAGGGGGCGCGACGGCGGACCCTGACCCTGGTCCTGGAGGAGTCCCCCACGACCTTCTCCCTGGCCCAGCTCCTGCTGCTCAAGTCCCTGGACTTGCTTGCGGGCAAAGGGGAGGAGCTGCCGCCCCCCAAGGCCGCGCCCCTGCCCGTAGCCCCCCCTGCCTTGGCCCGCCCCTCCGCGCCACCGATCCCTGCCGACATCAGCCTGGGGGCGGGGCTGGGCGGACTGGTGGGCCTGGACTCCTGGGCGGCGGGCCTGGGCCCCGAGCTCAACCTGCGGGTGCAGACCGCCCATTCCCTGGTCCTCAAGGCCGGGGCCGGCTGGCTGTTCCTGGGAAGGGAAATGGGGGGACGCTACGACCTGAAATTCCAGGCCCTGCAGCTTCAGGTGTTGGGGGGGCTGAGCCTCCAACGGGGGGCCTGGACCCTGGATCTGCTGGCGGGGGGCGCCGCCCTGGAGGTCTTCGCCCAGTTGCCCTACTTCCGCGACCGGCCACGAAGCGACGCCGCCCTTGGGCTGGCCGCCGAATTCCACGCCCAGGTGCAGCCCCTGCGAGAGGCCCCGAGGCTGTCCCTGGGGTTCTGGGCCAGGCCCTTCTGGATGGCCAACCCCATCACCTTCTGGAACGGCTACCTGGAGACCCACACGGGACAGGACGGCATGGGCGGCACCTTCGACTACACCCTCTACTGGACCAGGCGTCACACCTTCCCGGCCCTGATGCTTGGGCTTGGGGCGGACTGTAGCTGGAGGTTCTGACCTCTACACCACTTCCACAAGCAGGCGCTGAAGGACGCGGATGGCGAAGGGCAGGCCCTCCACGGGCAGGCGGTCGCCGGGCCAGCGGGAGGCGTAGGGCCAGTCGTTGGCGGGAGCGTAGGCGGGCAGGGGCAGGAACCCCGCCCAGGGGATGCCGGCAGCCTGGGCCGCGGCGACCCGGGGCAGGAAGACGGGGTTGCAGAAGGGCTGGGTGACGCTGCCCGGGTCTTCCACCGACAGCAGCCGCGCCACGGGACCCAGCAGGGGCGCCTCCTCAGCGGAGAGGACCCCCCGGGCGGTGGCCAGGGTCTCCAGGGGGCCGCAGCGGTCCTCCAGTTCCCGAAGATAACGCTGGGGCGTGAGGCCCGGCAGCAGGTGGATCAGCAGGGGCTGCCCCGGGGCCTCCAGATCCAGGCCCTCGGGCTGGGCCACCACGGTGTTGCTGCCGCCGTCCAGCAGGAGGCGCAGCAAGGGATCCCCCGCCGCCGACCAGGCCGCCGGCAGTGGCAGGCGCAGACGTCCCAGGGTCAGGCGGGCCCGGGCGGGCAGGGGCAGCAGGGCCGTGAGGGCCGCCTCCAGGGGCGGATGCTCCTGCACCAAGCCGAAGCGGGTCAGGGTCTGGCAGGCGCGCTGGACGCAGGTCAGGGAAGCGGAGGGCACGCGCAGCAGCACCTGCCCCTTGCAGCCCACCCCCAGGGTGTAGATGCGGCCCCGGCCCACCTGGAAGCCCTGGCCTCCCTGGGGACCCAGAATCAGCTTCGGGATGGTGCAGGGGCCCGCGGGCTCGCAGGGGGTGGAGCTGTGGTCCCCCACCAGGAGGACCGCCGCCCGGTCCAGGTCCCGCAGGGCCGGCAGCGCCGCCAGCCCCAGGGCCGCCATCAGCCCGCCCTGGTGGGCCAGCACGGCGGTCTGGGCCGGCGTCAGGCCCCGGGGCTCCACGCAGGCATCCAGAAGCACTCGAGGCCGCCGCCGCCCGGCGGACACCAGAAAGCCTCCGCCCACCTGCACGGGCTCGAAGCCCGCCTCCCGGGCCGCCTCCCAGAAGAAGGCCAGGCGCTCCCCCGGGCCCCCTCCCACCGCGGCAAGGGCGCCAAGCAGGGCCGCTGTCCGGGCCGCCTGGGCGTGGGGATCAGTTGCCGGGAGCATCGCCGGAGCCTGGCTCGGTCTTGGCGGCAGGGGCGGGCTTTCGCCTCACCAGGAAGAACACGAAGTGCAGCAGCAGCAGCACCTGGGTCAGCCCCAACAACCCCGCCACCACGGCCAGCCCGGGCAGGGCCGCGCGCTGGATAAGGTTGTCCTCCACCAGCATGGGCTGGGTGGGGATGAGGGTGAACAGGATGCGCATCCAGAACAGCCCCAGTCCCGTGAACAGCAGGTAGTTGACCGCCGCCCGCAGAGGCCTGCCCAGATTCGTGGCATTGATGTACAGCAGGGAGTAGGCCAGCAGCACCGTCCAGATGCCCAGGTGCATGTACCAGTCCGGCAGCCCCGCCAGGAAGGCCTGCAGGGTCCCCCAGACAGCGGCCCCACCCAGGAGCACCAGGGATGCCACCGCCAGCCGAAATCCGGCCTTGCCTCCAGCGCTCTGGCTCATTGTGCGGCTCCTTCCCGGAAGCGCCTCGTGAGGGCCTCCTTCATGCGGGCCAGGCCCTTGATGATGGTCTGCTGGTCCACCGCAAAGGACAGGCGCACGTGCTCCGGGATGCCGAAGGCCTCCCCCGGCACCACCACCACCCGCGCCTTCTCCAGCAGGTACTCCACCAGGGCCATGCTGTCATTGAAGACCTTGGTCTTGCTGATGTAGTGGGACACGTCGGCCATCATGTAGAAGGCCCCCTCGGGCGCGTTGCAGCGCACCCCCGGAATCTCCCGAAGGCCCGCCAGCATGAGATCCCGCCGCTGCTGCAGGCAGCCCACCCACTCGTCCGTCAGGCCCCGGCCCCGCTGCAGAGCCTCCACCGCCGCGGCCTGGGACACCACCGAGGGACAGGAGGTGCTGTGGTCCTGCAGCCGGCTCATGGCGCCGATGAGGTCCTGGGGCCCGCAGGCAAAGCCAATGCGCCAGCCCGTCATGGCGAAGGTCTTGGACACGCCGTTGACCACCAGACAGCGCTCGGCCATGCCCGGCATCTGGGCGATGGACGCGAAGCTGCGCCCATCAAACAGAATGGTCCCGTAGATGTCGTCCGCCAGCACGAACAGATCCTTTTCGACGCACACCTTGGCCAGGGCCGCGTACTCCTCGGCGCTGTAGGCCGCGCCGCTGGGGTTCCCCGGGCTGTTCAGGATGAGCAGCGTCCCGGGGGCCACGTCCGCCGCCGCCAGGGTCTGGGGCTGCAGCTTGAAGTCCTTCGTCTCGAGGTACAGGGGCTGGGCCCCCGCCAGGGACACCATCTCGGGGTAGGAGACCCAGTAGGGCTTGGGGATCAGCACCTGGTCCCCCTCCTCCGCCAGGGCCAGCACGGCGTTGAAGATGACGTGCTTGGCGCCATTCCCCACCAGCACCTGCCGGGGCTTGTAGTCCAGCCCGTACAGTTGCTTGACGTAGCGGCAGATGGTCTCCCGCAGCTCCGGCGTCCCCGCCGTGGCGGTGTAGCCCAGGGGCTTGTGGTCGATGGTCTCCTTTGCCGCCTCGCACACCACCTGGGGCGTACGGATGTCGGGCTCGCCCGCCGCCAGGGAGACCAACTCCACCCCGTCCGCCACCATCTGCAGGGCCCGGGCGTTCAGCTCCAGCGTGATGGATGGGTTGATGCGTTTGATGCGCTTGGAAAGCTTCATTTTGCACCGCCGTATTTTCGGTTCAGGGCCGCCAGCACCACCGCCGGCACCATGTCCTTGACCTCCGCCCCCAGGGCCGCCACTTCCTTGACCAGACTGGAGCTCAGATAGAAGTTGTCCGCCCCCGTCATCAGGAAGATGGTCTCCGCCTCGGGGCACAGCTTGCGGTTCATGTTGGCCATCTGGAACTCGTACTCGAAGTCCGACACGGCCCGCAGCCCCCTGATGACCGCCGAGGCCCCCAGCCCCTGGACGTGCTGCATCAGCAGCCCCCGGAAACAATCCACCTTCACCCGCGGATTGCCCGCGAAGGCCTGGCGGATCATGTCAATGCGCTCCTCCGCCGTGAACAGCGAGTTCTTGTCCCGATTCAGCCCCACCGACACCACCACGGTGTCGAACAGGTTGAGGGCCCGCTCCACGATGTCCACGTGGCCATTGGTGAGGGGATCGAAGGACCCCGGGTAGACTGCCATCTTCATGGGGCAACTCCTTGGGCAGGGACGAAGAAGAAGGAGAACGCCGTGTCCCCCCAGGTCCGCAGGTTGGGGCTTCCCAGGTGGGAGGGGGCCAGGGGGAGGCCAGGTTCATGCTCCGCCGCCACGGTGGCCCCGGGGGCCAACAGGCCCAGCGTCACCAACCCCTCCAGGCAGGGCAGCAGCAGGTCCTTTCGGTAGGGCGGGTCCAGAAAGATCAGGTCGTAGGGGCCGGCCTCCACCGCGCGCTTCAGTTGCCCGGGCAGTTCGGCCTTGACCAGGGGCGCCTTGGCCCCCACCAGCTCCAGGTTGCGGCGGGCCAGGGCCAGGGACTTGATGGAGGTATCCACCAGCACCAGGGAGGCGGCGCCGCGACTCAGGGCCTCCAGCCCCAACGCCCCCGTACCACAGAACAGGTCCAGCACCCGGGCCCCCTGGACGGCCTCGCCCAGGATGGAGAACACGGCCTCGCGAACCTTGTCTGAGGTGGGACGGATGCGGCTGTCCTCGGGCGTGAACAGCCGCCTTCCCTTGTACTGCCCTGCAATGATTCGCATGAGCCTTTCACCTACTTGACGATATCCACCACCACATGGACCACGGGCTTCAAGTCGGCGTCCTTGCGGGCCTCGGCGCGGATGGCCCGGCGCACCAGCTCGTCCAGGGGCACCTTGCCCCGCTCCGCGTCCCGGGCCCCGAGGGCCATGCGGATCATGTCCTCCATACGGGCCTTGAGGTCGTTCTTGGGGTCGGGCAGGCCCGGGCACTCCAGGAACAGGTCCCGCAGGCGGCCGTCGGCGGACATCTGCAGGCGGGCAAAGACGGCGCCGTTGAAGAACAGCTTCTTGCGCTCGCTGATCCGCAGGTCGTCCTCCGTCCCCACCACGCTGCCCTGCACGAACCAGGGGTGCAGCTCCACCTGGCTGGCGACCTTCACCTTGCCCTGGAACAGCTCCAGGATGTCCCCATCCTCGGCCACCAGGGAGGCCACACCCAGCTCCTCGGCGATGCGGGCGTGGGCGTCCAGGAAGCGGTACTCGCCGTGGACCGGGACCACACAGTTGGGGCGCAGGGCCTGGATGACCTCGGCCAGCTCCTCGCGGTAGGCGTGGCCCGTGGCGTGGACCGGCAGGTCATCCACGGTGACCACCAACGCGCCCGCCTTGGTCAGGCCGTTGCACATGGTGGAGATGTCCAGCTCGTTGCCGGGGATGATGCGGCTGGAGAAGATGATCAGGTCCCCCTCCTGGACCACCAGGTCCGGGTGGGTGCCGGCGGCCAACCGGGCCAGGGCGCTTCTCGGCTCACCTTGGGAGCCGGTGACGATCATCATGACGCGGTCGTCGGGGAAGCGGTGCACGGCGTCGGGCATGATGCAGGACTCGGGGCGCAGGTCCGCCTCGTTGCAGCGCAGGGCGGCCTTCAGGTAGGTGCCCAGGCTGCGGCCCACCAGACACACCTCGCGGCCACAGTCCTTGGCGATGCGGGCCAGCAGCTCCACGCGGTGCATGTTGGACGCGAACATGGTCACGATGACGCGGCCCCGGTGGTGGCCGATGAGCTCCTCCAGCACGGGCGTCATGTCGTTCTTCTCAGAGGACGAGTGGCCCTTCACCATGGCGTTGGTGGAGTCCCCCAGGTACAGTGCCACGCCCTCGTCGCCCAGGCGCTCGAAGGCCTCCATCTGGAAGGGCTGGCCCCGCAGGGGGTCGTTGTCGATGCGGAAGTCCCCGCTGTGGACGATGGTCCCGTGGGGGGTGCGGATGGCCACCGACAGGGCGTCCGGGATGGAGTGCGTGACGCGCATGAACTCCAACTCGAAGCCCGCCAGGGTCAACAGTTGCCGGGGGTACACGGGGATGAGCCGGGCGTCCCGGATGTCGTGCTCGGACAGCTTCTCCTTGATGATCTCCAGGGCGAAGGGGGGCCCGTAGATGGGCACCTTCTTGCGCTTCAGCAGCCAGGGCACGGCCCCGATGTGATCCTCGTGACCGTGGGTGATGACCACCCCGGCCAGGTTCTCCGTGGCACACAGCTCGTCCATGTCGGGAAGCAGATACTCAGCCACAGGCAGGGCACTTCGGGGGAAGGCCATGCCGCAATCCAGCAGGAACGAACCCTCGGGCCCGGTGAACCGGGTGGCGTTCATTCCAATCTCTCCCAGGCCGCCCAGGAAGGTCAGCCTGATTCCTTTCTCACTCATGTTTTCAAACACTCCTTTTGACACTTCAGTGCGGCCGCAGAAAGCGCGGCCCGCCCAAAGTGCCGTGAACATAGCAGTATTCTTCCCCCTAGTGGAACTTAAATGGTATCGTGCGCGCCCTGGAGGTTCCCATGCAGTTCAAGACATCCTCCCTGTTCCATGTCAGCGGACGCCCCGGGGACTTTGTCCCCTCAGCCCTGCCCCAGGTGGCCTTCATGGGGCGCTCCAACTGCGGAAAATCCAGCCTCATCAACGCCCTGTGCAATAGAAAAAACCTGGCCCGCACCAGCTCCACCCCGGGCAAGACCCGCACCGTCAACTTCTTCCTGGTGGACGACAGCATCCTGCTGACGGACCTGCCGGGCTTCGGCTACGCCAAGGTCTCCAAGACCGAGGCGGAGAGCTGGAAGTACCTGGTGGAGAGCTACCTGGATCAGCCCCTCCTGAGGGGCGGCTGCATCCTCATGGATATCCGCCGGGAGCCCCGCGAGGAAGAGCGCGAACTGGCCGCCTACATGGCCCGCCTGGGGGTGCCCACGATGAACGTCCTGACCAAGGCCGACAAGCTGGGCAAGCAGGAGTTCCAAAGAGAGATGAAGCGTTGGCAACTGGCGCTGTTCGGGGCCCCCTGCATCGCCGTGTCCGCCAAGACCCACCAGGGCATCGACGACCTGATCGGCTGGATTCACAAGGTCACAGCCCAGGCCTAAGCCCCTACTTCTTCCCCTTCAGCTCCCTGTGCATCTCGCGGTGCTCGTCCCGCTTGCGGATGTCCTGGCGCTTGTCCACGCCGGTCTTGCCCCGGGCCAACCCGATCTCCAGCTTGGCCAGGCCGTCCTTCAGGTACAGCTTGAGGGGCACGCAGGTGAAGCCCTTCTCCGTGACCCGGCGGGCAATCTTCTTAATTTCCTCGGTATTCAGCAAAAGCTTCTTGGGGCGAAGGGGCTCGTGCCCGAAGGCCGAGGCGTGGTCGTAGTCGGAGATGTGGAACGACACCAGCCACAGGCCGTCGGGCCGCACCTCCACCCAGGCATCGCCGAAGGACACCTGCCCCGCTCGAATGGACTTAATCTCGCTGCCCCGCAGCACCATCCCGGCCTCAAAGCGCTCCTCGATGCTGAACAGGTGGGACGCCTTGCGGTTGAGGGCCACGATCTTGATGTTGTCGTCCGCTACCAAGGGAACCTCCAGATGACGCGCGGATTGTAGCCCCCCAGCCCCCCAGGTCAAGCCAAAGGGCGGCCTTCCGTCCCCAAGTCCACGCCCGCCACGTCGTCCACTAATTACTGGACCGCCCCCGCGCCCCCGGATATAACCGCTGTGGTCTTCTGGTCTTGGGGGTTTCTCATGAAGTTTCGCGGCATTCTGGCGCTGGCCCTGGGCCTTGGCGTACTCCTGCTGGCGCGGCCAGCCCTGGCCTACGAGTACCCGGTGCCCATCTATGTCTCCAACGAAGATGACATCCTGGAGCTGTACTTCGCCCAGGACATCACGGAAGAGGAGCAGAACCAACTGCTCAAGCTGCTGCAGGAACCCATCGAGCTGAACAGCGCCACCCGCGAGGACATCTACAACCTGCCGGGCATCACCTGGTCCATGGCCGACGCCATCATCGCCCGCCGCAAGACCACGCCCTTTCGCCGCCTCAACGACGTGAAGCGCGTGCCCGGCGTCAGCGCCGACATCATCATGCAGATCAAGTCCTTCGTGGACATCGTGCCCCCCAAGGCCCCCAAGGCCGCCAAGGGCAAGAAGCCCAAGAAGGGCAAGGCCCCCAAGAAGTCCTTCGAGGTCTTCGAAGGCATCCGGGGCACGGTCAACTACACCGTCATGGACGAGGTCAAGCCCGGCGACGTGGACGGCCCCGAGATGTCCATTCGCCTCCAGGCCAAGGACCGCGCGGGTAACTCCGCGGGCACCTCCCTGCTGCTGCAGAACAGCATCTCCAGCGTGTCCTGGCACGACACCACCAACACCACGGGCCCCGTCTCCATCTGGAAGTCGGAGCGCAACGGCACCCTCGTCTGCGAAGTGCTGGACCCCGTCAGCGGCAAGATGGTGGATGGCCCCTGCAAGGGCGACAACACGGACATCCCGGTGGAACTGGACGGCGTCAGCCGCTACCTGAAGACCGACGGCGAGACCTACCGCGTGCCCCTGCCCAAGTTCTACGTCTCCCACAAGGAGGACCAGTGGGGCGCCATCCTGGGCAGCTATCAGGTGGGCTTCGGCCAGCGCCTGGTCTTCGACACCACGGGCCAGCGCTTCCCCAGCGGCTTCCAGCCCGACATCGACGTCTACCAGGGTTACGGCACGGTGTCCTACAGCCGGGGCCTGACGGGCGTGGCGGGCTACTACAAGTTCTTCGACACGGGCGGCCTGTCCCTGGTGGCCACCCCCTTCTTCAGCTACTACCGCTACGACGTGAACCAGTACGATCTCAAGCACCGCAACACGGACCTGCCCGCGGACGACCCCAACTACATTGAGTCCTACGCCATCCTCACCCCCACCCGCAGCCTCAACGGCGTGGACTACTACCGCAAGGTCTACGGCCGCTACAACGGCGGCATGGATCAGATGATCGCCGGCGCCAATGTCACCCTGGGCCTGTGGGACCGCAGCCACATCGGCGTCACCGGCTACTACGGCACCACCAGCTTCAACCTGGGGGACCCCAACACCACCTTCGCCGAGAGCAGCGACTACCCCGAGGACCGCACGGACTTCGGCGCCGTGGGCCTGGACTTCGCCTACAACATCATCAAGCCCCTGACCATCTACGCCGAGGGCGCCTCCGCCGACAGCGGCGGGCTGGCCGCCATCATCAAGGCCATCTTCGAGACCCCCAGGGTGGCCGTGGAGGGCTCGGCCCGCTACCTGGCCAACGACTTCGACAACCCCATGGCCCGCGGCGAGGCCAT